>NZ_JACJFF010000080.1:0-22791 GCF_014164465.1 Vibrio sp. SG41-7
ATCTTAGATGAGCCTACACTGGGCTTAGATTTGCTGTACCGCGATACTTTTTATCGCCACCTACTAGAATGGTTCCACGACGGCGAACGCGCCATGATCATTGCAAGCCATGAGGTTTCAGAAATTGAACACCTATTAACGGATGTACTGATTTTGAAGCAAGGTCATTGTGTCCTGCAAAAAAGCATGGAAGACATCGAGAGCGACTATTTCATTATTGAAGTCGCAAACAACCATTCAAGCGAGATTCAGAAACTCAACCCACTGACCTCACAATCAGGGCTAGGCACTACTAAGTGGTTATTGGAAGGTCAATACAAAGCGCAGGTTGAATCACTGGGTAACATCTATAACGTTGGTCTCGCAGATCTATTCCTTGCAACACAGATGGAGAAGGCATAATGCATCCAAGTTTTTACATGCTAGAAAAAGAACTCATCGAGCACAAAGTTAACACTCGATTGCCTCTGTTTGTCGCGTTATGTGGTTTCTTACTGTTCGTTGGTCTGTTCTTTAATGGCGCAGTACAACATGAGTTTTTCTTTGAAATGCAAGTGAACGGTGACGTGAGCGACATCCACAGAGAGTTCGCACAAGATCTCAACTCAGTGATCTACTTTGGCGCGGGCCTTATTTCACTGATCCTGTCGACGCTATATATCCCTAAAACGCTGCGTAAAGAACGCCAAGAAGGCAGTTCGATGTTTTGGAGAAGTATGCCGGTATCTAACGCAATGACTCACGGCGTGAAGCTAGGATTCGGTTTAGTGGTTATTCCGGCTATCTGTGCATTGTTAGTGCTGTTCGCAGATTTTCTATTCTGGATATTGAACGTCTCAAGTGAACAACAATTGGCGCTATTGGTTGAGCAGCAATCTCTGTTTTATGTGCTGAGCAACTGGGTCGTGTTTTTTGGACGAATGATGTTAGTTGCACTGGTTTTATTGCCACTGGCAACCGTCACTCTAGCGATTTCGCAGCTGGTAAACTCTCCATTGCTTGTCATTTTCATCTCAAGCTATGCGATTAAGTTCCTCTCTGTCGCCGTGTTTGGGTTCTATGGCATCAATGACTTCCTATCTCTCATCGCGTCATTGCCAATGAATGTGCTCATAGCAAGCAACCCATTAAGTGCGATTGCAGAAGCGCCGATTTTATCTCTAGGTATTTACGCACTGATCGGTGTTGGTGGCTATCTTCTGAGCCTAAAGCTGAACCGAACCGATGATGTCAGTTTGAAGACGCTCTTCCAACGTTAACGCATTCGCTCCTGACGTTGGTGTTGTCGCTCCCGAGCAGTTAACCACATCAGATATCAAAATCTAAATCAAAGCTTCTGAGAAATCGGGAGCTTTTTTTGATCACGACTTTGCCAATACAGAGATGGGTAACAAGAACAAAGGGACAAAGGGACAAAGGGGTTTTAGTTAGGAGTAATAGAGTGAAGCAACAAGAGAATCTAAGAGGAGGTATTAATGAGCTGACATTGAATGCATTGTTGTTAATGCCTGTCAGCTCTTTGGAGGATGATTTCTTTAGTCGCCGACCAGATGAAGGTCCTTGAGAGTGCTAATGAAATCGATTTGTTGCGTTTTACATTTGATTAAGCTTTTCAGCTTTTTTTTATCTTAAAGCTTTACGATTCAAAGCTTATTTCTTTGAAGCTTCTTTCGCTGTGTCTTTCCAGTATTGGATGCGAACGCGATGAAGCTGTGCTCTTCTCATTTTTTTCATAAGGGATATTTCCTTTTCTTTAACTGCTCTTCATGAGCTATTTTTATTGCCAACCATTCGAATCTAACGGTGTTTGATGTCCAGATCAATGATACAAATCACAAAATTTATAGAGTTTTGAGTACCATTTACATCAAAGTATGACCTATCTATCAACTATGGCTCAATTCAATCCTATGAGCCGCTCTTCAAAATTAAGGTTAGTTCTCTCAGATGACAAATTCATTTCAGTATCAATACAGTTCAATGATACTAATTTAATAGACCGGACCAACGCGGATTTAGTTCCAGCATCTTATTTTTTATTGCTCACATCGCATCTAAAGTTACGCTGTAACTAATGATGTATTCAATGTGAACAATTAATCGCCACATTAGCCTATACGTCACAACATCAAAATGGGATTATGTTTGTAACGGGTAAAGCTTTTTATAGAAAAAATCCGTAGTGGACAAAATTAAATAGACGTAATTAAATGGACGTAATTATGAGTAAAGTAATTCTGCAAGGGCATATTCTCGTGCCAGACAACGACCTAGAAGCCGTCACACAAGCCTTGGTTGTGCACAAAGAACTGACACTGGAAGAACCTGGTTGTATTGTGTTTCGAGTCAGTCAGAGCACACTTCAACCTAATCGCTTTGAAGTGTATGAAGAATTCACTAGCCGAGAAGCATTCGAAGCGCACCAACAGCGAGTAAAAACGTCTGAATGGGGTGACATTTCGAAGAATGCAACACGTCACTACCAAGTCACCGATGTTCTGACACCTAATGATTGACCCGCTAGCCAACCGTATCGTCACGTTGATCAAGCAAGATCCCTTACGAATGCAGGTTTTAGACTGTGTCGCTCAGCTGGATTTGCCGCAGTGCTATGTTGCTGCCGGCTTTGTGAGAAACCTCGTTTGGGATCACCTACATGGTTATGCCTCCCCGACTCCACTCAATGATATTGATGTGATCTACTTTGATCCCATTGATACCTCTTACGAATCGAATCTTCAATACGAGGCTCTGCTTAAACAACGGTTACCTGAACTGAATTGGCAAGTTCGCAATCAAGCCTGCATGCACACCAGAAATGGGGATGAACCTTACCAAGGCTCATTGGATGCGATGAGTTACTGGCCAGAGAAAGAGACCGCAGTCGCCGTAAAGCAAAGCCTCAATGGAGACATCGAATGTATTTCGTCTTTTGGTTTAGAGAGTTTGTTTGATTTGCAAATCACACCCAACCCAAAGCGTAACCGAGATATCTTTGATCAAAGAGTACAATCCAAGAACTGGCTGACCCAGTGGTCCAAGTTAACGATTAGTCACAGTTAACTAGCTTTCGAATTCAACGCTAAAACCATTGACTAAAATCCCAATCAGATCGAACATGCCCCACTTGTTAGCTTATTAACTTAGTAAGTTAGTTAGTAACTAACCAACTCATCAACCGCGCGTGGCGACTAGCTGCTACGCTCTCTCGTCATACTGAGTAACGACCATGAACCAACAATACATGCTGCAAGCACTCGAAGCTTCGCGCCAAGCCCTACCCGATTGCCAACCAAACCCGCCAGTAGGCTGCGTTTTGGTAAAGAACGATAAGGTGGTATCTGTTGGGTACACGCAAAAAGTCGGCGGAAACCACGCCGAGGTTGAAGCGCTCAATAGCTATGACGACGGATTGGACGGAGAAATGGAAGGGGTTACCGCTTACGTAACTTTAGAGCCATGTTCATTTGTTGGCAGAACACCCGCTTGCGCCAATACATTGGTTAAAGCCGGTGTAAAACACGTAGTAGTAGCAATGCTAGACCCTGACCCTCGCAATAATGGCCGTGGTGTTGCGATCCTTGAATCGCACGGCGTGAAGGTGGATGTGGGGTTATGCCAAGCGCAAGTAAGCGCCTTTTTAACCCCTTACCTTGGTAAGTCCTAGATCTAAACAGCAAGTATCAGTTCAATTTCACTCGGTAAAGCGGATTGACTGGCTTATCGACAAAATACGACCAGATATGATCGTAGACCGCATGTTGGTTAGGGAATGGCGCTAACGCTTTTGCCTCTTCTAAATTACACCAGCAGTACTCTGTATGTTCGTCATTCAGTTCAATCGCTTGGTTGGGTGGGCATAGCACCGCAAACACAGGGATTAGCTGAATCACATTAACGTGAGCCTCGTAAAACTGCTCCAGAAACTGCGCGTTATACAAAGCTTCCACTTTAATTTGGGTCTCTTCTTCAAATTCGCGCACGATAGCCTGCCAACCTGTTTCGCCCGCTTCAATCGAGCCTGCGACATGGCACCAAAACTCGCCCTTCACACGCTTCATTATTAGCATTTTCATTTGTCCGTCGATCTCTGAAATAGCGACACCGGATACAATCGAAGTATTGAGTGGAATCATCACGTTACCTTAGGTTGAATAAGAGGGCGGCAAGGCTACCACCCTTCACTTGTTAAGTTACCTTCTCTGATTAGAAACGAGAAGTTACTCATCAATTAATGAAGTTCAAGCCATAACTCATGGGTTCAGTGTTAACCATCTCACTTAGCTATCCTGTAATAGAACCATTTCTTATTTGAGGCGCTTTTCGATAAAGAGTAGAATCGCCGCCTCGTACTGTGTTTAAAGCCTCTAAACATACACCGTAGACTCACAACCATTTATCACCACGAATATAAGTATTAATACGACTATGCACTCATCAAAACCAACGCACGACTCAGAAAACAGCCACACACCTGAGCATTGCTTCACTCGTTTTCAACAGCCGATCGAGTCATATTCGTTGCCTGAGCGTTTCACATTCCCGTTCTACTACGAACCGCACCCACTGTGTGAAATAGCCTCTCATCAGCTTCAACAATATCTAGAAACACAAACCGACTGGCAGCATGACTTCGGACTAGATTCTGACGCTGGTCGCGGCAAAATGTTTGGTGTGTTACTGGTGAAAAGCCCAGAAGGTGAATTGGGTTACTTCTCTGCTTTCTCTGGAAAAATCGCAGACCAAAACCTACTGCCTCACTTTGTGCCGCCCGTATTCGACATGTTGAGCAGCGATAGCTTTTTCCATCAAGACACAGCCGACATGATGGCTGTAAATGCTGAGTTTAAGGCGCTGCAAGCAAATACTGAATACCTTAAATTGTGCGAGCAACTGGCGCAGCAGAAAGCGCAAGCTGAGCAAGAGATTGAAGCGCAACGTCTATTGATTATTGAAGGCCGAAAAACGCGTAAAGAACAACGTGAACAAGGCAAAGAAAACCTTGATGAGCAAGCTTTCGAACAACTGAATAACGAGTTAAACAAAGCCAGTGTTGCCGACAAGAACCAACAGAAGTACCTGAAGCTTAACTGGGAACAGGCTCTGCAAGTGTTGCAAGCTAAAGTTGATGTATTCACCACTCAACTGGCTGAGCTAAAAGAGCAAAGAGCACACCTTTCTCATCAACTTCAGCACAAGTTGTTTTCACAATACGCTTTCCAGAATGCGGAAGGAAACATTGAGGATCTGAACCAGATCTTTGAAGACACCCCAAACAAGATACCACCAGCGGGTTCTGGCGAATGTGCCGCTCCAAAGCTGCTGCAATACGCGTATTTGAACGGTTACACACCGCTGGCATTGGCTGAATTTTGGTGGGGTCGTTCACCGAAATCGGAAATCCGTAAACACAAGAAATACTACGCGTCTTGCCAAAGTAAGTGTGTACCGATTTTAGGTCACATGATGAAAGGCTTAGAAGTCGATCCCAACCCATTGCTAGAAAACCCAGCTGAAGGCAAAGACCTCGATATCCTGTTCCAAGACGATCACATCGTTGTGGTACACAAACCAGCAGGTTTTCTATCCGTACCGGGTAAAAACATTAAAGACTCGGCCTACACACGCGTTCAAGAAATGCACCCCGATGTTGAAGGGCCATTTGTTATCCACCGTTTGGATATGGCGACCTCTGGCATTCTAATATTTGCGCTTACACGACGTGCGAACAAAAGCCTACAGAAGCAGTTCATTACTCGTGAAGTTGAGAAGCGATATGTCGCAATGATTGAAGGTGTGCTAGACCAAGATGAAGGCTATATTCGACTGCCATTGCGCGGTGACTTGTATGACCGCCCTCGTCAGATTGTTTGCTTCGAACACGGCAAGCCTGCAGAAACCAAATGGGAAGTGATTGAGCGAAACGAGCAAACCACTAAGGTTTACCTGCACCCTAAAACAGGCCGTACACACCAGTTACGTGTTCACTGTTCACACCAAGAAGGGCTTAACATGCCTATCGTGGGTGATGGCCTATATGGCAATAAAGCCGACCGACTGCACCTACACGCAGAAAGACTTGCACTTCACCACCCAGTCACCAAAGAGTGGATGGAGTTCCAGTTCGACGCTGAATTCTAAAATCTCTCATTAGTATCGAGCTTTAAAAAGGGAGTCACACCGCTTGTGGTTCCTACCTCTTTTGGGTATATCTCCACGCTTATTGCACTACATCAAGATTCACTTTGTTGTGAAGAGTAGCATGCCCACCTTCTTCTCTCCTTGAGGCCTTTGATATGTCATCAGCTGCTTTGAATATACAACCCAACACAACTACTTCTTCCGTGATCGCTTCGCTAGCACTAAGCTTGAAACCACTAGCAACCAAAAAGCCTAATCTAAATTTGGCAATGCTGAGCTTAATTGAAGAAGTTAAAAACGAACTCCCACTTTACGAATCGGAGACGTTTATCTGTGGGCCAAAAGGAAACTGCTCGGGTTGCTCTAAGAAGCTACTAGAGATGGTCGACAGTGAGTTGATGTACTGGGAGCACAGTATTTCCATTGGCCAAGGCCCCAACTTCGAAGAACTGCGCCGTTTTGGTAAGCTATGCAGTAGCGTTAGACGCGGTTTAGAGCGTAACGGTTTAGTCGAAAAGCGCCCAAAGAAAAGATAACAAGCCAAGCCGATAACCACTACAATGTGTCGTTGGCGATTACAAGCTACCCTGCTACTAACTGATTGAACTCGTTAGCTATAAAAGTAATAATGTTTTGTAATACAATTCAGTACGCAGACCGACTTGATAGGTTCGAACTCATAGAGATAAGTTCGTCGATACTTTCACCATCGTCTTGAACGACTCTATCCTTCTTGTCTGACGTGCCTTAGTCTTCTGTATATCAATATCACATCAATTAGAAACCTATCTTGGACAACGGAGAGCCACCTTGAAGAGACCACAACCAGTACTGGGAAAGACCGGTATGCTATTTTTTCTCGTCATAATAAGTGCTTTCCCTCCATTGACCATCGACCTTTACTTACCTGCGCTTCCGCAGATGGTCGAGGTGTTTAATACTGACCGATCAATGGTCAACCTAACCCTGAGCAGCTACTTCGTTACTTACGCCATCGGTCTTTTGTTCTGGGGGCCGCTCAGCGAAAAATTTGGTCGTAAGCCGATCCTATTAATTGGATTAGCGGGTTATATGGTCGCGAGCATATTGTGTGCGATGACCAATAGCATCGAACAGTTAATTGGCGCTCGTGTATTCCAAGCCTTTGCTGGCAGTGCTATCACCGTTATCGCTACCGCCATTGTCAAAGATCTTTATGACGGCCGAGAACGTGAAAAGATCATGGCGACTATCATGTCACTGGTGATCATCGCACCAATGGTTGCGCCTGTGTTTGGCGCCTTTTTACTGAAAATTGCTTCTTGGCGAATGATGTTTGTCACGCTCGCCATTTTTGGTGCATTTGCGTCAGTATTAGCTTGCTGCTACCGAGAAACACTCGAAAACAAATACCAAGGTTCTATATTCCGCTCATGGGGAAGAATGGGCGTGGTCATGAAAAACCGCTCGTTCGTCAAGCTACTGGTCATTTTCTCTATCATACCGATGGCGTTGATGGGCTTTCTTGCGGCGGGTTCTTATATCTACATCGATCACTTTGGATTGACCGAACAACAATTTAGTTACGCGTTCGCATTCAATGCATTGTGCGCCTCATTTGGTCCAACAATTTACATGAAGTTGTCCTACCGAATGCCGGTTCAAAAGGTCATCTCAGGATGTTTTGCTTTATTAGCTCTTGCGGGAATCTTCACCCTAACTATTGGCGACCTGTCCCCTTGGTTCTTCATGTTCATCGCAGCACCAGCGACACTGATGGCGATCATCATGCGAGTACCGGGCACCAACTTGATGTTGAACCAACAAGATCATGACACGGGCTCTGCCGTCGCACTGATACAGTTCTTCAGCATGATTTGTGGCTCGCTTGGCATGGTGTTGGTTTCAATACGCCCAGAGTCACTGATTGAAAACCTAGGCTTTATTCAATTATCCGTCGGTACGCTAGGCGGCCTGATGTGGCTGATGGTCAGAAACAAAGAGTTCGTGATTAATAAGCTAAATTAAGCCCCTCCAAGATGGTCACTGACAGTACCAGTCGATAAGCCTGAGGAATGGTGACTAATAAAAATCATTCCTCAGATAAAAATCTAGAGCGAAACCTTGATGGCGTTAAGCCAATGATTTTCATGAAGACTTTTCGGAAGCTGTTTACGTCCTCATAGCCAACCAGATAGCTGATCTGCTCAACCGGTTTATGGGAGCTTTCCAATAACTCGCATGCACTTTGAATACGTACATGTTGGATATAGTTAATCGGCGTAAAACTGGTCGCCTTGGTAAATTGACGAATAAAGGTTCTTCGAGTCATAAACGCTTCTTCAGCCAATTGATCAAGAGACAGCGAAAGGTGATGGTTCTTTTGAATAAAACGCTGCACCGACACAATTTTGTCATTGCCGTGAGCATAGTTCGGCACAAAGCTCTGATAGTAACGTTGCTCTCTCAACCCCGTATCAAGCACCAAATATTTACCTAGATTACGAGTGTTGGTCGGTGTCGTGTATTTGGTCAGGATAAACAAAGCGAGATCCATCCACGACATCAAACCACCTGCGGTGATAATGTCAGCGTCATCAATCAAGATTTTGTCGACATCAACATCGACTTCAGCATACTGATCCGAAAACTGTTGCTGCGCTTGCCAATGCGTTGTCACGGTTCGTCCTTGCAACAAACCCGTTCCCGCCAAAATAAACACGCCCGCGCAAGCAGAACACAGGATCGCCCCACGTTGATGAGACTGCACAAGGTAGTCCAACAGCCCTTCATCTGGCTCTAAGTAGTAGCTGCCATCTAAGTTTGGCGGCACTAGAATGATGTCGGCCTTTGAGTTCTCAAGTGGTCCGTTGGTCGACATAGACAAGTCGTCGTGATGCTTAATTTCAACATGAAACTGAACCTGCTCATTGGAAGACTCAATACTATTCGCCAATTGGAGAAACTCTTTCACTCCAAACACGGCACTTTGCAAAGAGCCTGGATAGTCGATGATTTCGACCATTACTGATTTTGTCACTATTGCCATAGAGTCTGTCATTTTTGACGTGCGATAAAAACTACAGAGTATTCATAATATCCCTACACCGCAACACACCAAATACAAAGGTATAGACTATGAAGAACACAGCCCTGCTACTTATCGACTTTCAAAATGACTATTTCCCTTCATACGAAGGTGCAAAATGGGCGCTGTCTGAAACAGAAAAAGCAGCCGAAAAAGGTGCACAGTTATTATCCGCTTTCAGAGACAAGCAACTTCCTGTGGTTCATGTACGTCATGAGTTTCCGACGAATGATGCTCCGTTCTTCTTACCAGAATCAGACGGTGCTCAAATCCACAGCAGCGTGACTCCGCTAGACGGTGAGCCAGTCATAGTAAAGCATCAAATCAATAGCTTTAGAGACACCGAACTGAACAAGGTGCTAAAAGAGCAAGGCGTTGAAAAGCTGATCATCGTTGGCGCAATGAGCCACATGTGTATTGATGCTGTAACTCGTGCAGCAACCGATTTGGGCTATGAATGCCACGTAGCGCATGACGCTTGCACAACCTTAGACATGGAGTTCAATGGCGTTAAGGTTCCAGCAGCGCATGTCCATGCCGCATTCATGGCAGCGCTTAGCTTTGGTTACTGCAATGTCGCAACGGCCAGTGAGCTTGAAAGTCTTCTTTAACAAGTACGCCGAAATTTTCAGTCTGTTCATTACAAACACAAAAAAGGCTCCTATTAAGGAGCCTTCTTATCAAAGCCAGTTACGACTGAGTTTGGTCAATGACAACTAAGCGTTAACCACTTGGCGTGCCGGGTGTTTGATAAACACAGCGACTACAGCCACGATTGCAAGAGCAAAACAGTAGTACGAGTTGGCTACAATATCCAAAGGCGATAGGTTAAATACCGAACCTAATAGCAATACCTGCGCACCGTAAGGCAATACGCCTTGAATCACACAAGAGAAGATATCCAACAAGCTTGCAGAACGACGTGGAGACACATTGTTCTCTTCCGCCAATTGGCGAGCCACACTACCAGACACAATAATCGCTACCGTGTTGTTTGCCGTACATAGGTTCACCATAGACACCAAGCCAGCAATACCTAGCTCACTCGCACGGCCATTCGCTTGCTTAGAGTGTGAAGAGCCAAACGCACGAATCACACCACTTACCAAGTTAGTCAGAAACGCCAATCCACCTTGACGACGCATTAGCTCACTCAAACCACCAATCAGCATCGACAGTAAGAAGATCTCTTGCATGTTGCCGAAGCCTGCATAGATGTCTTGAGCGTAATCCGTCATACCGTAGTTCTCAACAGAACCTAGGCTCACGCCACCCGCCAGCAAGATACCAATCGTCAACACGACAAAGACATTCATGCCAGATACCGCAAGAATCAAAATAGTGATGTACGGAAGGACTTTCAGCCACTCGATTGGACCTGTTTCAGGAACCTGAGTTGCCGTGCTGTTAAAAGCAAAGATAACAATCGCGATAAGAGCAGCAGGCAGTGCAATGCGGATGTTCTCTTTAAACTTGTCTCTCATCTCACAGCCTTGCGAGCGTGTCGCGGCAATCGTGGTATCAGAAATGATAGAAAGGTTGTCACCAAACATCGCGCCACTTAAAACAACACCAGCCGTCAGTGGAATGCTCATGCCAGCTGAGTCAGCAATACCTAGCGCAACAGGGGCAACCGCAGCGATGGTACCCATAGATGTGCCCATTGCGGTCGCAATGAAAGCAGAAATAAGGAAGATGCCCGGCAGGATCATGCTTGTCGGAATCGCCGATAGACCTAGGTTTACCGTCGCGTCCACGCCACCAGACGCTTTAGCCACAGCCGCAAAAGCACCCGCCAATAGGTAGATCATACACATTGCGATAATGTCTTTGTGACCCACGCCACCTAAGAATTGTTCGATAGCGCGGTTCAATTTATCTTTGCTTAGCAACAACGCCAACATCACAGCAGGCAAAGCTGCAATCGGAGCTGGAAGCTGATAGAAAGCAAAATCGACGCCTTGCAGTGACAAGTACGTACCTACGCCAATAAACAACGATAGGAACACAATCAGAGGGATAAGCGCCACTGCCGAAGGGGCAATTACCGCGTTAGAATTTTTTGAATTGGACATGGAACGACAACACAATAGAACAGGAAGGAGAGCAGACTAATGTCACACTTAGAACTTGTCAACGTCTAGACGTCTAAACGCCTAATTTAATGCAAAGTAATAAGAACCCTATTGAGCATCACGTAATAAAAAAGGCTATTTACTCATCAGTAAACAGCCTTTCGATAACAGATAGTGCGCCGCTAGAAGTTAGCGTTTCTGCTTGAACGTCACTTGGTATTCGCCAATGCCTTCGTAGTGGAAGGTCGTTGGCTTATCGAATTCCATTTCCACGATACCGCAGTAAGAGCCCGTGATAATAGCTTCACCCGCTTGGAAATCAACACCACGACGTGTCATGTAGTTAATCAGCCAGTAAATTGGGCTTGGTGGCAGTGTATTTGGGTGCTTACCGTCGAATGCTTGAACTTGCTCGCCTTGTGTCACTTCAATACTGATCTCTGCAGAAGTGAACGCTTTTTCGCGATCAATCTCAGGGCCAATGAATAAGCCTTGGTTTACTAGGCCATCGGCAAGCTTTTCGTAGAACTCGGCACCACTGTCATCAGCAAAGCGAGATTGCATTAACTCAAGAGCCATATGACAAGAACCAATAGCGTCATTGATTTGCTCTTCGCTGTAACCTTCTTGGCTTGCAGGCAAGCTCTTAGCAAGAGTAAATGCAATTTCAGGCTCAACACGTACTACGTCGTTGTCTGCAAACAGTTCGCAAACCTCGCCTTGCTGAACGGTGCCCGAGAAGATAGGCGCAACAATGAACTTGTCTTCAGCTAAAGGAAGCAAACACTTCCAACCACCGACCTTGTCGCTCTTAAGATCGATCATTGATGATTGGATCTTTAGCGCATCTTCCAAGTTATTCGGACGGTACTGTTCGTCCAATCTTGGTGCTTTAGTTCCCGCAACGCGGCGACTTAGCAATTCTTCAGCTGCTTGCTTAAATACATTTGTCATATAATACCACCTTTTAGTTTTATGACTAGTATAATATCGGATTTCTTGAAGCTTGAATAGACAATTAAACAACGGTGCAACACCGAAAATTTAGTCCTCAATTTTCGCATATTCTAGACGCAAACAACTGAAACTATTTTGATTTAAATGTAAATAAAGCCAGTAAGTTGGTTACTGGCTTTTCGATGTATTACTGATGATTAGGCTTTACTGCCCTTTCAATGTCTTCTTCAGATTCTGCATGAAGTTTCTGAAGTGAGGCATGAAATCAACAAACAGAGGGTGCTTTCTATCTTGCATCATCATTGGGCCAAGTAAGCGGATACTCACGCCTAGTCGTGCTGCTGATTGCTCATCTAAACCGCTGTCTTGTTTGATCTTCTCAACAATCGCGAACATGTTTTCTCTGTCTTCAATTTCAAACTGCATGGTTTGCAGTTCACGATCTTCTTTGATGTTCACTTCTTCGATAGTGATGCGGTAGTTGTTATGTTTGCCTTTGAATGCTGTCATGTGGATCTCCTACAATGCTTAAAAAGTGTGTTGGCTAGCTCTTCATGAATAGTTCGAGCTTAGGTTTAACCGTCATCGACATCACGACCATGATCGTAAGGCCAATCGGAAGCGCAGCAATAAATCCATTAAACCATCCACTGGTAAACGCCGATGTATCCGAAAATCCAATGTTATTTGCCGCTGTTACCAATGCCATGATGGACTCCATGATAAAAGCCATAATCAATCCCACGATTAGGTTGCGAGCTTTCTCGCCATAATTGGGTAATACCTTGACGACCAACTTAGTCACCAAAGTCATCATCACCATGCCAATTGGCATCATAATCACGACAGCTAGGGCTAACGAAGAGAACCAGTTGCCGATGAATGCCTCGCCGAATCCGACATTCATGTAGGTCATCACGGCCGTTAAGCTGCCGCCAATGGTTAGCATTAAGCTCATCATGACCAAAACTTTGTATAAAACGGGTGTGCCTTTTTGCTCAGGAAGAGTTGGCGTTAGTGTTGCTTGAATCGTCATATCTATTTCCTGTCTTGAATTTACGAACAATTAAGTTGATAATATCAACTATAAATATATTGGTTGACATTGTCAACTACTTTCCTGAGGATCGTTTATGTCTGATAACACATCGCTAGAGTCTATCTTTCGCTTAGTGCACTCTTTGAAACGTCAAATGAACGAGCAGATTGAGAGCTTGGACTCTGAGATCGCACCAATGAACATTCGCGTCATGAAGATCATTACCAAGAAGTCTCCATGTACGGCTATCGATATCGCACACTTCCTAAATCGCGATAAAGCACAGGTCACTCGATTGATTAACGCTTTGATCAGTCAGGAACTTGTGAAGAAATCTCCGAACCCAGAAGACAAGCGCAGCCAGTTATTGGTTCTGACCGATAAGGGTCAAGAGATCATGAGTAAGGTATCGAATATTGATCGAGAGATGCTGCAGAGAATGACCAAAGGCATGGCCGACGATGAGTTAGAACAGTTCCGAAAAATCGCGAACAAAATGGCTAAGAATCTCGAAAGTTGCTCTAAGTAGAAGAAGCCCTTTCGAATAAGCCACCCGTGTCAAAAAACAAAAACGCCACCGAATCGTAAGATCGGTGGCGTTTTTTGTATAAACTGGGTTTGTACAGCTTAGCTGTTTAGCTATGTCTATCTGGATACAAGCTCTAATTCGATGCTAGTTTCCACCATGCTTGAACAGGTACTGGTTCTGAAATCACCAAACGCTCACCCATCACAGGGCTTACCATTCGCACACCTCGCTCTTTACTTATCGCGAGAGCTTGTTCCATTGGGTCTTGCCAATCGTGCATAGAAAGATCAAACGTACTGTTGTGGATTGGCATCATCACCTTACCTTGCAGGTCGATGTGCGCCTGAACGCTCTGTTCTGGGAACATATGAATATCCGCCCAAAGTGAATTGTATGCGCCCGTTTCGACCATGGTTAAATCAAACGGCCCGTAGCGCTCACCAATCTCTTTGAAGCCATTGAAGTAACCAGAGTCACCACTAAAGAATACTTTCTTATCTGAAGCCTTGATAACCCAACTCCCCCACAATGTTTGGTCACGATCAAGTAAGCCACGACCAGAGAAGTGCTGTGTTGGCGTCAAAGTAAACTCGATATCTGAGGCCGTTGCAGATTCCCACCAGTTCAACTCAATAATCTTTGCTTTATCCACGCCCCACTTTTCCAGTAATGCACCAACTCTGAGTGGCACCAAAAATGTACCTACTTTGTCGGCTAATACCTTTACGGCACCTTTGTCTAAATGGTCGTAGTGGTCATGACTGATCACTACCACGTCAATATCAGGTAATTCTTGTAGTGAGATTGGCGTTGGGTGGAAGCGCTTTGGCCCCATCCATTGCACTGGCGATGCGCGATCACTGAACACAGGATCGGTCATCACTAGCTTTCCATCCAGCTTCATCATCACGCTAGAGTGACCTAAGCGGTAAGCAACGTCGTCTTGTTCTTCGATCAGTTGCACGGCTGTCATCGGTATCAGAGGCAATGCAGCACGCGGCACCGGCTCATTCCTTTCCACTGTCACATAAGCTTTCAGGATTGAAAAAATATCAGACATACCCGATTTGTATTCCAGCTCACTGTTAACAAATTTCTTCGGAAGCTTATCTAGATTGTCGTTTGATTGTGAACCTGTGCTTACGATAGCGACCACGGCAAGTACTCCTAAAATCGGTAATAGATATTTTTTCATTGGTATCTCTTTAATCATTTGGTCTATCCCAACGCAAAAACTACACTGGTTAGTTTACATGTCAAAATTAAAAAGTAAACCAATGAGTGTAAGTTTAATTTGCGAGACGAGAATGTATAGAACTCGGCTTCGAAAGTACTAATAAGAATGATCTTCCATATTTGTACAAATATCGTTCAACTCTCACTTCTACAATTCGTTTATTGACCAAAGAGTCAGGTTTTATTTAACATTATATTTACAAATAAACATTGGCCGTTTTTAGAAGGGACTCTAAATTGCAATTTACTATACGAACTAAGGCAATATTGGCGACGATCATCGCAGCTCTCGCCATTATCAGCGTGATGGGGATTTATTCATTTCAATCGAGCCGAGCCATTTTAATTGATAGAACCTTTGAAAGAGAGCTACCTGCTTCGCTTGGCGAGGTGAGTAATGAAATCAACCTGAAGTTAGAAACCCCTATTCTCGCATCAAAGATGATGACGCTGTCTCCTCTGATGAAACAAGCCTCACTCTCAGAGAAAAACCTCCGCGCCTATCTTGAGTCGGTCAAAAACGAATTCAATGCCATCAGTGCCTATTACGTATCAAACGAAGCAAGTACTTACTACACACACAATGGCGTTCTAAAAACTATCTCAACCAATGAACAAAGTGACCAATGGTTCTACCGGTTCATCCAGTCAGATAAAGCGTTTGAGCTCTCTTTAGATATTGATGCCGGCACTGGAATCCCAGCGCTATTTGTCAACTATGCGGTTACTCGAAACGGCGAACGTATCGGTGTAACTGGCATCGGCTTGACCTTGGAAAGTATTACCCAATTGATCAGCAACTACAGCGTGGGTAAAAGCGGTATTGTTTTTCTTGTCGATAAACAAGGGATCATCAAGGTTCACCCTGACAAAAACCTAATTGGTCAGTCACTGAACTCTGTCGGGATTGAAAGTAGCCTGCTGCTCGGTAGTCAGCAAACCATTGTTCATGAGAGTGTTGTTGACGGGCAGCCTCAAATTCTAGGATCTAAAGCGATGCCGGGGATTGGTTGGACTCTGATTACTCAGATCCCTAAGCAAGAAGTATTAAGTGAATTAAACGGGTTCAGTCAAACCATCATCTTTATGGCTTTACTCATCGCTGCAATCTACACACCAATCGCAGCATGGGCGACCAACAAACTGTTGCTGCCTTTCGTTGAAGTTGCAGAACTATTGCAACAGATAGGAAAAGGCGGTGGCGATCTAACGCTTCGTTTAGATGACTCACGTCATGATGAAATAGGCCAGATTGCGAAAGGATATAACCAATTTGTTCAATACCTTAGCGACCTGCTTAAAGACGTGTCGAATACGGGTCAGCAAATATCAGAATCCATTCAGAGCGTGGATCGAATGGCTCAATTGATGGAACAAGACATCAAACAACAAACTAGCCAAATAGAACAAGTCGCCACAGCCATTCACGAGATGGGAGCCAGCTCTGACGAAATCGCCCAAAACGCTAACGGTGCAGCCGATAGTGCGAGCAGAGCTTCAGGTGCAATAAACATCGGCCAAAAATCGGTTACTGTCACCTCAGAAAGTATCGAACACATGAACCAACAACTCGACGACACCACGGCCATCGTTAATCAACTCGCTCAAGATGCTAACTCTATCGACACTGTGCTGGATGTAATCAGCGGTGTTTCTGAACAAACGAACTTGTTAGCATTGAATGCGGCAATCGAAGCCGCTCGAGCTGGTGAGCAAGGCCGAGGGTTTGCGGTGGTTGCAGATGAAGTAAGAACACTCGCCTCACGAAGCCAAGCATCAACTGAAGAGATACGCGGCATCATCGAGCAACTTCAACAACGCACGCAACAAGCCGTGGCAGCGATAGAAACGAGCACCACATTAGGAACTAACTGCCGAGTAGAGGCTTCCAATTCAGAGCAACAGCTATCGAGCATTTCTGATAGCGTCGATGAGATGAATGCTATGAACATGCAGATCGCCTCTGCGACAGGGCAACAATCTAATGTGATCAACGAGATATCGCCCCACATCTCCGGTATTTCTGAAATAGCCAGAGAGAGCGATAACATGATTGAGCGAACGGCGCAGGAGTGTCAGCACTTACGCACCAAAGCGATGCATTTAACGAATCTGGTTTCTCAGTTCAAATGCTGATCTCAAAATTTAAGTCGTCCTAGAAAAACTAGTGACCTGAATTTTTCAGCAAAACTTAAAGCTAATCGGCAGACCATACATTTTTGAAATCTGGCCATCCCCAGTTGGTGATGGCTACGTTTTTCAAAATGCCTTGGAAACGCACGGTTTGTAGGTGATGGAACATAGGCACTAGCCAATAATCAGAAATCAACGTGGACGCAACGGGCTCCAACTCTACCAAGTAATTCGGCAGTTCAACTGAGGCTTTGTGATGATCTAAGCGCTGTTTAAGCCAATCACTGTTCATCTCACCTAGCGCCGAGTGCAACACGGGGTCATTCATTAACCACGAAAACAATGAAGATGGCGCATTGTCGTCGAGATTGAGGTTACACAACACCAAGTCTTCTTTAAGGTCACCGCTCTGAGAGAGTTGTGCCAGTTCTCGAAAGCTATAAGTATTCACCTCAACTTCCACACCATATCGTTTGAGTATGTCTGATACGCAAATAGCACATCGATAGAGAGCGTAATAGTTGTAAACGGCGATGCTCATCTTTTTAGGAAGTTGCGTCTCTTTCGGGGGCGTTCGATACAATTTTTGCCAACTTGGTAGGATGTTTTCAGCAAAAGAGACACTGAACAAACCCTTGTTTTTTTCCAACTGAGATAAAATAGCTTGTGGGTTGGTCAGTTCTGAAAGGTATTTTCGCTGCTCATTATTAAGCGGAGTTGCCGCTGAATTCTGATTGAACAGGATAAACAAGCACCCATCTTCGACTCGGCTACGAAGGCCGTCTGTGTCTGCTGAAACAAGCTCCGTATCGCTTTTCCCTAGCTGATGGAAACAAGAAGAATCTCCATAAGACGAGACTTGCATTTGGCTGTCATCGAATCGAGCACTGCCTGTCATCGATTCTTCAAACTGCCAGATGGTCACCTCATCGGTTAAAGACCGACAACCATAATAGAGCTCAAATGCCGCGAGCTTGATCCGTTCATTATTGGTCTCAACCACTTTAAATGGACCGGTACCAATAACTGCATGTGACACCGAGTTTAATGGAGACGGTTCATGGGTGACTTGCGCTGCGGGTTGAATCGAATACTTAACGCCAGCAAGTAAACCAGCAAAACCAGTATCTGCTTTGGTGAGTTGAAAGCTGACCCTCAATGGCTGCTCACTGTAAACCGAAGCAACATGGGCTAGCTCTGTCTGATAAAAAGGTAAGGTTTGCAAGGCTGAAAACAACGAAACGAGTTGCTTGGCGTCGACGGGTTGCCCATCGTGAAAGGTTAGGCCGGGGCGCAAATAGAAAGTCCAAACCAACTTTTCAGCATCATATTCCCAATGGTGCGCCAGTTCAGGCTTCAACTCGCCCTTACCATTACAAGTGACTAAGCAACTGAACACTTGCCTGATCAAAAAGCGTTCGCTACTGCGGTGAATATGATGTGGGAACAGGTCTTCAAACTTACGCTTATAGGTCAATTGAACGTGAAGCAATCCTTCACGCATCGTCGCGCCAGAGGTTTCTTGAAGGAGAGAACCAAATACAGCGCGGTCATTGTCTAAAAGTGAGAGCGCTTTTTCGTACTTACCCTGCTCTATCAGTTTACCGGCAACGTGTTGAGTCAGCTGTTGATTACTAAAGCGCAAAGTCAAATTTGAACGTTGATTCCTACCGACTTTTGGCTCCCAAATTACCCATTCAGCCTGATGCATCTTGCCTAACAAAGTTCGTGCATGGCGTAAACTGGTGAACAGCTTGTCTGCGACCTCGGTTAAGGTCACCGAGTGTGAAAGATTAGGCTCAAACGAATCCAGCCTTGTGTAGTAACGCATCATGTTTAGATCAGACAAATAATGAACCTTTTTAGAAACAACCCTTCCTGATTAAGCCCATTATAAAACACATCAGTCAAAAAGTAGCGATAAAAGACAAAAACAGGAACAACTTAGTAAAAACCCATCTGTTTATTACTTCCTATTAAGTAACCATAATTAATGGGTCAACAAGGAACTTTGAGCTCCCACCAAAGCCTAATACAAGAGAAGTAATCATCATGAGAAAATACTATCTTAATAAGCTAAAAAGCACCTGTAGCAAGCTCGAAAGAGAAGCACTACGAACACTTATAGAGCTATGTAACTGGCGTTATTAGTACACTTTTAAGCACCGAGTTAACGCGAGTTGAGTACAACCTAATAGGCTCCTACCCCCAATATGAGTTAGGTCTCAACTCGCTTTTCCATTCCAAACTCCCTCTCAACCTAGTTGTACCAATCGCTCACACATTCGATAAATTTCCGTTGTCGACTCGACAAATTTAATTCGTTTTCTTAGTTAAACGAAAAGTCTTAAGGTTCGCCCCGAAGCAAGCAAAGAGCCTCAGAAAAACTGAAAGCTCAGCTAACAACTCATTTATTTGCAGTTACCAATCAGGTATTAACTAAGGAAACGCCATGCGTATCGCAATTCTTTCTCGCAACGAAAACCTATACTCTACTTCTCGCTTAAAAGCGGCTGGAGAAGCTCGTGGTCACCAGGTCGATGTTATCGACACGCTGCACTGTGATATAGATATCGCGAGTAACAATCCGAAGATTCGCTACATGGGTGAAGAGCTACCTCAATACGATGCTGTTATTCCACGTATTGGCGCTTCCATTACCTTTTACGGCACTGCGGTTGTTCGCCAATTCGAAATGATGGGCACTTTTTGTATCAATGAGTCAGTAGCAATCAGTCGTTCTCGCGACAAACTGCGCTCACTACAGCTGTTGTCTCGTAAAGGTATTGGCTTACCAAAAACTGGTTTCGCTAGCCGCCCAGACAAGATTCAAGACTTGATCAAAAACGTAGGTGGCGCGCCACTGGTTATCAAGCTTCTTGAAGGTACTCAAGGTATCGGCGTGGTTCTAGCAGAAACAAACAAAGCAGCTGAAAGCGTTATCGAAGCATTCATGGGCCTAAAAGCGAACATCTTGGTTCAAGAGTTCATTGAAGAAGCTAATGGCGCAGACATTCGTTGTTTTGTTGTGGGTAACAAGGTTATTGCAGCAATGAAACGCCAAGCTGGTGAGGGTGAATTCCGCTCTAACCTGCACCGTGGCGGTACAGCTCAATTGGTTAAACTAACCAAAGAAGAGCGCGCTACAGCGATCAATGCAGCTAAAATCATGGGGTTAAACCTATGTGGTGTCGATATTCTACAATCTAAGAATGGCCCTGTTGTAATGGAAGTGAACTCTTCTCCAGGCCTAGAAGGTATCGAGAAAGCGACAGGTAAAGATGTAGCAGACATGATTTTCGGATTTATCGAGAAAAATGCAAAACCAAACGCTAACCGTACTCGTGGCAAAGGCTGATTAAACGCCGTTTACTCATGATTGGAAAAAACATGAACAATAAAATGATCATAGGGAATACAGAAGCACTTTGCTTACCAGAGTTAGGGATAACTGGACTACATACGCGTGTTGATACAGGGGCTCAAACCTCTTCTCTACACGTAGACAATCTACTATGTGTAAAAACAGATGGTGAAAACTTCGTTGAGTTCGATCTTCACCCAGACGTTTACCACCTAGAAGAGACAGTACGCTGCAAGGCGAAGCTGAAAACGAGTAAAAGAATCAAATCATCGAACGGCGAAGTTGAACACCGTTGTGTGATTGAAACCATGCTAAAAATCGGCGGTCAGGAATGGCCTATCGATATCACACTAAGCAACCGTCAAGATATGACTTATATGATGCTGCTTGGTCGTCAAGGCATGAGTGACAAAGTGATTGTTGACCCAGCGGGCGAATTTCTAATTTCTCACTAATTGAACTGCTCCACAGCTCAAATAGTGAGTCAACAACGCACACTAATAAAGGCCAGTCTTTGAGACTGGCCTTTATTATTTATGGCGATTTTTTTTATCTTTAAACCCAAATCGCCAAACAGATTTTACCAAACCTTTGAGTTTGATTTTAGTCACTCGCCAATGTGTCACTGGCCTTCTTGGCGCACTCATCAGCAGATGTTCAAACGCTTGCTCACTCAAGTTCACTTGTCCCCCATGCGCCACCAGCAAAGTGTCGAGCTGCATTTCATAGATACGAGATACCGACTCTCGATACTTATTGGGATGAAAAATTGGGAAAGGCGGAATCAGCTTCTTTTTGACCTCGACCATCAAGTCCGCCACATAAGCAACGCTGTGTGATGGGCAATAGACAGAGAGATCTCTATCGGTATGGCCTGGCGTTTCCAGAACCAACCAATCATCAAAGCCAGGAATGCTATCACCATCCGACAGCTTGTAGTCCGGCTTCAGCTTTCTTGAATACCATAGGTTTGCTTTGGGCTTACCCAATCGGTTCGCCATCCACCGTGCTAATGCCAAATCGGTCAAATGCATCACTATGCCATCGATGCCGTGGTACCAATCCTTATCTCGATTTGCTGCAACCAAATTACAATTCGTGAGCTTTCTGAGTTTGTGTGCTGCTCCTGCGTGATCTGGATGCATGTGCGTCACAACCACTGTGTGTAGGTCGCTAAATTCACGGCCAAGATCATCTTCAATGAAAACTTTAAGGTGGGGAATATCCGCTCGGCACGCACCATCAAGTAACAACAACCTGTCAGGGTACTCTACGAGATACATGTCTTGGATATAGCCTTTGATGGTATGCAGCTGCAAAACCGCTCCTTGTGATAAAACAACTGGTCAGACCTATACAATAGCAAATCCAACTTCAATTGTGATCATTTTGTTAACAACAATCTAAAACCGGATAGAGAACTCGAATCAAGATTTCTCTTGGTATTCACTAAATTACTCAAATCCAATTCAACTCAGAACAATGGGAACAGATTCCAAAGATTGCTATTAATTTCATCCGATATTTTCAGCATTATCGAATGCCCGCATTGCCGTAAACCTTGCTCTATAGGCCTTGCGATTCAAGCCTTCAGCACCATTTATCGTAACGACAAAACATGTGATTTGGTGACCTAAGTTATTCGGACTATATATGCGCCTCTAATTTATTGTCTGAGTGCTATACATGAACCAATTGATCGATGCTCTTTCTACCCAAGGTTACTTTGTTTGGGATGACTTCTTAACTCACGAAGAAGTGGTGGCATTGAGGGATTGCATTCCAGAGAACTGGAAAAAGGCTAGGATCGGCCGTAACGATGACGTAGCACGAGAAGCAACGATTCGTAGTGACAAAATTCAGTGGGTACGCCGTGATATGGGCGAACCAGCATCTCTGTTCCTAGACAAAATGGAACAAATTCGTTTAGAGGCAAACCAAGCGTTCTTTTTAGGTCTGTTCGAATACGAAGCGCACTTTGCAAAATATGAAAAAGGTGACTTTTACCAGAAGCACTTAGACTGCTTCAAAGGCAACGAAAACCGCCGCCTGACCACAGTATTCTACATGAATGACGAATGGTCTGAGGAAGACGCAGGGGAGCTCGTGGTTTACGATTTAAAAGGGCTCTTCGACGTTTTGTGTGGATTTGGGTTAAAATATGCACCTCCTAAATAGGCTCCAATACAAGGTCCAGCCACATTGAATTCTTCTGATATTTTTATGCTCGGGTTGGGGCTGCAAGCACCC
>NZ_JACJFF010000081.1:0-22102 GCF_014164465.1 Vibrio sp. SG41-7
TTCAGAGAAGCCATCGAGAATTTTTGCATTGTGACTCTACCTGAGATCGCAGACTCTTTGACGTCTCGAATAAATGATAATTTTCAAGTGCTCAAGCCCGCATCTTCAAGTTGATTGGGTATAGTTTCGGCCACTTATAGATTTACGGTTACTTCTGAGGTTTGTTACGTTCGATTACGCTAATCGCGATCGCCAAAAATAGAATATCTTTCACTAGGAAGAAGTTAGTGACTAAGATGCCATCCGATACTTTCCAAGCGTTTGGCGTTGTAATTAGGAAGCTGAGTGTCACAACAAAGATAGCCGCTGCAGCAATACCTGAGTAGAAAGCAATTGTCGGTTTCTTAAATCCAACGATCAGTCCAATCGCGACAATGATCTCCGCGGCACCCACCATGTTAGATACAGCTTGTACCGAGAACAGATTGTAAAGCCAGTTCATTGCAGGATGATTTGCGATTAGTGGTTCAATGAGCATCGCTTCGGTTGGCGTAAACTTATAAATACCAATCCAAGCGAGCACTAATGCTACGCCAACCACTCCAAGGTTATATCCCACATTACTCTGTTTTAAATCATAGGTTGGAACATGCATAAAAGTACTCCATTTAATAAAATCCCTGAATATGACCGCAGGAGTTCAGATTAAATTTCGCATTGAGAACAATAATTAATCTATTTATCTAGAGACTTATTGTCTCGATATGAACTTAAATACTGGTGATGTTGAGAACCGAAGCAATGTGTAGGCGATAGTGCTGTTCAAACGGTACAGCGAGCTTTCCAATTTTTGTTTTCAATATTCACGATTTGGATTAGATTACTTTGACGTAAACCCCTAATTATAAGAAGAGAATCGCTCGTGAAAATCCATAGAATTAACCCGACCAAACGTTGGTCAGATGTAACTGTATTTAATGGCATCGCAAGCTTTGTGGAAGTACCAGAGACGGATACAACGGCAGGAATTAAGAGTCAGGTTCAGCAAATTTTTGATCAAGCTGAAGAAATGATGAGTTTGGTCGACAGTGACAAATCTCGCGTATTGTCGGTGACGATTTATCTAACAGATTTTGCTAACTTCGATGCACTGAACGAAGTGTGGGAATCGTGGTTCCCTGAAGGCTGTGCGCCAAGCCGTGCATGTGTGAAAGCAGAACTGGCAAACCCAGAGCTGTTGGTTGAGATGTCGTTTATGGTTGCTGCGGGTGAAAAGTTTCAATAAGCCGAACTATCGGTAGAAATAAGCTTCGTCGATACAAGTAACGAGTAGATAAAACAAAGCCACTCAGGTGAATCACTTGAGTGGCTTTTTAGTATTCTACGTTATCCGAAACTAAATCGGATTAGGCATTAAGCGAGACCTTGATCTCTTGCCATCTGCTTCGCGATCTTCGGAGCGTGCCATAAGCATGGCAACAAGATAAACGATACCGGAACGGCAGTGATCACAATGAACGACTGTAGAGCGGAGATGCCGCCAGAACCCATTGAGATAAGAGCAATGGCTACTGCACCCATGATGATACCCCAGAAGGTACGTACGGCTGCGTTTGGCTCTGTAGTGCCTGTCATTACCACACTGATTGTGTAAGTCATCGAGTCACCTGTTGTCACGATGAACGTGGTCGTCAGGATAAGGAACAGAATCGCAATCAAAGTAGGAAACGGCAGTTGAGCGGTAATTGCCAGTAGCACAGCTGGAAGGTTAAAGCCTTCGAACGCGCTAGAAATTACGCCTGGGTTCTCTAATTCAAACGCTAGACCACTACCACCAACGATGCTGAACCAAAAACATGTTACTAGCGGTGCAACGATGCTGATAGAAACGATCATTTGGCGAATCGTACGGCCACGTGAGATACGAGCAATAAAGATCGCCATCATCGGACCATAGCCTAAGAACCAACCCCAGAAGAATACCGTCCAGCCACCTAGCCACGCTGTATCTTGGCGGTACAGTGCCATTGGGATGAAGTTATCCACCATTTCGCCCATACCTTGTAGGTAGCCATCAATGATGAAGCTCGTTGGGCCTACTAGCAGAATGTAGCCGATTAGGCACACTGATAAGATGATGTTGTAACGGCTAACCAGTTGGATACCTTTGTTCACGCCACTCAATGCAGACAGTGTGTACATTGCGATAGCGAAAACGATAACCACACTTTGAGTTGCAAAGCTGTCAGAAATACCAAACAGTTCGCTCAACGCGTAGCTGATTTGCAGTCCAAGGAAACCGATAGGGCCGATAGTACCTGCGGCTACAGCGACGATGCTGCACGCGTCGACTACGTTACCAATCCAGCTGTTGATTGCTTTGTCGCCAAGTACTGGGTAAAGCAGCGTGCGTGGCTTAAGAGGAAGACCTTTGTCGTAATGCAGGTGCATTAACACGATGGAAGACAAACCACCTAAGATTGCCCAGGCAAGGAAGCCCCAGTGCATGAAAGATTGTGATAGGGCGTTGAACGCCATCGCTTGAGGATCAGCGTTACCATAAAGTGGTGGAGCTGAAACAAAGTGAGCAATAGGCTCTGCGGCTGCCCAGAACACACCACCGCCAGCTAGCAGCGTACATAGGACGATAGACATCCATTTAAAGGTGGTCATTTCAGGGAGAGCAAGCGTTCCTAAACGAACGTGGCCTGTGCGTCCTAGTGCAAGCACTAAGCCGATAATGAAATTGAGTAGTAGTAGGACTTGCCAGAAAGCACCGAACCACTTAGTTGAGTAACTAAAGCCGATGTTTACAAGTTCGGACAACACGGAGGTGTTGGTGAAAGCAAGGACGACAAAGAGGGTTAAAAAACTCCCACTAAGCCAAAATACTGGGTTTCCGAGTTCCAGTTTTTCACCCAAAGATTGAGCTTTATTGAAATCGATAGAAGTAGCTTCTGCGTTGATGTTTTCGTTGGCGACTTGCGTCAAGTTGGACATTATTTCTTCGCTATATTTGGCTCTTTCAAGCCTATGTATTTCTCCCACACTTGCATAGAAGTGTGAGGTTCGTCAAAAAAGCCGCAGATACTAACACATTTGTTATCAAAAGGTGGGCGAATTCCAAAAAGAAAGCCAAATCGACTGTAAATCTCTACTTTTTGGTTAGTTTTGATACGAATTTTTTCCTAACGCTGAGTCACATTTCTGATTTTTGAGACATTATTTTTTAGCTTTCCGAAATAAATTAATATTAGTTGTTGGTGCAAAATAAGTGTCGACTCATTGCATGCTATAAACAAATTAATGCGAGTCATTTTATAAATAGAGAATATTTTAGGTGTTAAATTTGCGTTGTTACCTACAGTTGTTTTGCGAAGAGATTTAAGTGGTGAGTAAAGTCCCATTTGAATTAAACATCTTGAAACAACAACTTAAGGGATAGCTAACATGCACCTAAACCAAGGAAGAGTGGCCAAGAAGGTTTTTACACTCAGCACTCTCACTGCGTCATGCTTGATGGCGTTCAACAGTTATGCGGCTGTGGATTGCTCAACGTTAGAAAAGTGGGACTCTGCCACTGTATATACCGGTGGTGATCAGGTTTCACATGACGGCAGCGCGTACTCAGCAAACTACTGGAATCAAAATAACAACCCAAGCCAATTTGAAGGCGATTACGCACAATGGAAGAAAGTCGATGTGTGTAGTGGTAATGGCGGTGGTGGTACACCAAACGAAGCACCAACGGCTTCATTAACAACGCCTACAGCATCAGATGTGATTGTTGAAGGCGACAATGTCGTATTAAGCGCAACAGCACTGGACGCTGATGGTAGTGTTGCTTCCGTAGAATTCTTTGTTGATGGTTCTTCGGTCGCGGTTGTGACAGCGGCACCATTTGAAGCAACGTGGGCTGCAACGTCGGGTAATCATCAGGTTTCTGTTGTCGCGACAGATAACGAAGGCGCGGCAAGCCTTGCTAGTGAAGTTTCAGTGGTTGTTGATTCAGCTCTGCCAGGAAATGAAGCACCGACAGTTTCGGTTGCGCTTTCAGTAGCTTCGGTCGATGTTGGTGGTGTAGTAACGCTTACCGCAACAGCAGCAGACAGCGATGGCACGGTTGATAAAGTAGATTTCTATGTGGCAGGCGCTCTTATTGGCACAGCTGCAACTAGCCCTTACAAGCTTGATTACACAACCACTCAAGCGGGTTCTTTAGCGGTTTACGCAAAAGCGACTGACAATCAAGGCGCAACGACGGATTCAGCGCTGGCTTCTTTGACTGTGAATGGCGCGCCAACAGTAAATACTTGTCGACCTGATGGCTTATATCAAACTCAAGGTGTCGATGTACCTTACTGTACGATTTACGATGATGAAGGCCGTGAGAAAATGGGCGCGGATCACCCACGTCGTGTCATTGGTTACTTCACCAGCTGGCGTGCAGGGGACGACCCGCAAGCCGCATACTTAGTCAATGATATTCCTTGGGAACAACTTACACACATTAACTACGCTTTCGTGAGCATTGGCTCAGATGGCAAAGTAAACGTGGGTGATGTGAACGATCCGAATAACGCAGCGGTTGGTAAAGAGTGGCCGGGTGTTGAAGTTGATCCTACCTTAGGTTTCAAAGGTCATTTCGGTGCATTAGCGACCGCTAAGAAAAAACACGATGTTAAGACTTTAATCTCAATCGGTGGTTGGGCTGAAACCGGTGGTCATTTCGCGACAGACGGTAGCCGAGTAGCTGATGGTGGTTTCTACACAATGACGACCAACGCCGACGGTTCTATTAACCATCAAGGTATCGAAACATTCGCCACTTCAGCGGTTGAAATGCTTCGTAAGTACCAGTTCGATGGTCTGGATATCGATTACGAATACCCAACTTCTATGGCGGGTGCCGGTAATCCGTACGACAAAGACTTCATGGAGCCGCGTCGTCAATACTTGTGGGCTTCGTACCAAGTCTTGATGAAAGTGCTTCGTTAGAAGCTTGATGCGGCGTCTGCGCAAGATGGCAATCACTACATGTTAACGATCGCGGCGCCTTCTTCTGGTTACCTGTTACGCGGTATGGAAACATTCGATGTGACTAAGTATCTCGATTACGTGAACATCATGTCTTATGACCTTCACGGTGCGTGGAACGATCACGTAGGTCATAACGCAGCGTTGTTTGATACCGGTAAAGATTCTGAGTTAGCACAGTGGAACGTTTACGGCACTGCGGCTTACGGTGGTATCGGTTATCTAAACACGGATTGGGCTTACCATTACTTCCGTGGTTCTATGCCAGCAGGTCGTATTAACATCGGTGTGCCTTACTACACACGTGGTTGGCAAGGTGTAACCGGAGGCGAAAATGGTCTTTGGGGCCGAGCTGCTCTTCCAAACCAAGCTGAATGTTCAGCAGGTACTGGTGAAGGTGAAAAGAATAACTGTGGCCATGGTGCAATTGGTATCGACAACATGTGGCACGATACCGATCCGAAAGGCAACGAAATGGGCGCGGGCTCTAACCCAATGTGGCACGCGAAGAACCTAGAGAAAGGCATTTGGGGTTCTTATGCAGAGGCTTACAAGCTTGATCCTGTGAATGATCCATCTGATGTTCTAACGGGAACTTACACGCGTAACTACGACAGCGTAGCGGTTGCCCCTTGGTTGTGGAACGCAGAGAAGGGCGTATTCCTTTCAACGGAAGATAAAGATTCTATCAACGTGAAAGCAGACTACGTTATCGACAAAGAGATCGGCGGTATCATGTTCTGGGAACTGGCAGGGGATTACAACTGTTATGTAATCGATGCAAGTGGCAACCGAACGTCTATCGATACGACAGAACAAGCGTGTAACAGCGGTAACGGTGAGTTCCACATGGGTAACACCATGACGAAAGCTATCTACGACAAGTTTAAGTCTGCGACCCCATACGGAAACAAGGTAGCGACGGGCGCTATCCCGACAGAAGCGCTAGATATTACGGTATCGGTTGGTGGCTTCAAAGTCGGTGACCAAAACTACCCAATTAACCCTAAGATCACGTTTACAAACAACACAGGCCAAGCACTTCCGGGCGGTACCGAATTCCAATTCGATATCCCAGTGTCAGCACCTGATAATGCAAAAGATCAATCGGGTGGTGGTTTAACTGTGATTGCTTCGGGTCATACTCGTGCGGATAACATTGGTGGATTAGATGGAACCATGCACCGAGTGGCGTTTACTTTGCCTACATGGGAAGAGCTCCCAGCTGGTGGCGTGTATGAGCTAGATATGGTGTATTACTTGCCAATCTCAGGCCCTGCTAACTATGCAGTAAGCGTGAGCGGTATCGATTATGCCTTTAGCTTTGAGCAACCAGACCTACCATTAGGTGATATCAGTTCAGGTGGCGGTAACCCTGGCGATGGTGGCACAAACCCAGGTACATGCGATACAGCCGGTTTAGCGGTTTACCCAGACTTACCTCAGAAAGATTGGGCGGGTAACCCAAGCCATGCAAACACTGGCGACCAAGTGGTTCATAGCGGTAGTATTTACCAAGCGAACTGGTGGACAAGTTCTGAACCGGGTAGTGATGGTAGCTGGACTCAGGTTTGTTCTTAATTTAATGCTAACTAATCCATTTATAGACAATAGATTGCAGTAATAGCTAGTAAATACGAATGCTTTTAAGTCTATTTATCAGGGCTTTAGTGTAATTTAAGTCGTCAACTTCAACGTAAAATTAAAACGCCGAACTGAATCCAGTTCGGCGTTTTTGCTTTAAGTCACAGATTGCGTATAGAAACCCTTAAAAATATCGACACTCGTTCAGTAAAAAATAAAACCATGATATAAAACAGTCTGTATATAAGAGAAGTCACAGCGTTACCTAAAATTATAAATCTATGGGGTAATCTTGAAAGTCAGACGTAAATACATTCTTAGTTTTTCTATTGCGCTCGCCATTGTGTCGATGATTCTTTCGGCCTTTCAATTTAACCGAACTGAAAGGTCACTGTTGGAATCCAACCAGCTATTCTTTCGAACGATTGTGAATGCGAGTTACGATATTGTCGACACAACAGTTAATGAGGCGATAAAGACATATCTCAAAGGAATTACCGATACCGTTGCGTCCCATGTATGGCATGCCACACCGGAACAGGAAATTGAACAAGTAAGCCAGATCGCCAGTGAACTGCACATTGGACAATCAGGTTATATCTATTTGATGTCACCGCAAGGTGTTCACCTCTACCATCCTTTCTTGCAAGGAAAGAAGCGCGGGCATCTTACTCATATCCAAAAACAGCTCAGTATCGACTCTGGTATGATCGAATACTTTCACGCTAATCCGCATGAGATAAGTCGGCGTGCAAAAGTTGCCTATTCGATGAGGCTACCGAGTGGCAATACTTTGGTCGCGACGACCTATAAAGAAGAATTGATGTATTTGGTCGATCTTGAAGGCTTAAAAGATAAGCTGAGAAAGTACGCGTTCGGTGATAGCGGATATGTGTACATTATTGATCTTCAGGGTAACTTAGTGCTTCATCCTGATTATGAACACAAGTCATTGAAAGCCTTGATAGGCTACTCGTCCGAACTGCTAATTGATCGAATCGCAACCCAGCCAGAAGGTCACTTTAGCTATTCAATTTCCAGTGACAATGGTACGACCAACAAAAACGTCTTCTATAAGTTTTACCCCTATCTGAATTGGGTCATTTCCGCCGGTATTTTAGAGCAGGAGCTCAATAGAAATCATAGTTTGCTGTTCATTAGTTTGATGGCTTTGGTCGTGAGCCTATTGAGCATTATCATCGTGTTGGTGCTTTACCTGCGGCATCGTCATCTCAAAATCTTGGATGTTGCGAGCCTTGATTACCTCACTGGTCTTCCTAGCCGGCGGAGTTTTATCGAGCAGTTAAAGCTGAAAATTGCTCAAAGGTCGCCTTATCCGCTAACAAATGTCGGTGTCGTTTTGCTTGATATTGACCATTTCAAACGGGTGAACGATCAATATGGTCATGCTCAAGGCGATAGGGTTATCTGTGAGGTCGCAAAATCACTGAAGAGATTTGTTAATCGTCGTCGCTTGATTGCACGCTATGGCGGTGAAGAGTTTATTTTGGTGACGTTTGATTGTGATGAGCGTGAGTTATTCGAATTGTCTGAGGAACTCAGACGAAGTGTAGAGCAACTGCAAGGTTTGGTGTCACCTGTCACAATCAGTGCTGGCTGTTGTCACGATCGAGCGCTCACTGATATTGAAACAGCGATCGATAAAGCTGACAAAGCGCTTTATCAAGCAAAAGAGAGGGGACGTAACAACACTCAGACGTATCAAAAGAACGAATATCGCGTTGCTTATATGTGATCAGTTGAAAGAATCGATATCTTCAAGGTTGGAAGGTTGGAAGGTTGGAAGATTGGAAATCATGCTTTTGAGAACGACAAACACAAAAAAGCCCAAATAGATCGCTCTATTTGGGCTTTTTCAGAATTATTTGAAATGCGAATCGCTAATTTAAGCTTTCGCTGCTTTCATCGCTTCCGTTTTTTTTTCCTTTTGCATTTTTGCAAGGAAGTAGATGTTTACACAAGCGATGAAACCGTTGGTCGCGACCACTGGCCATGCGTCAATCATAACGCCGTATGCTGTAAAGAGAGTACAGCCAATAAAGTTAAGGACACGCAGACGAACGATATCTTTCATTGTTAATGAAATTGCGACCATAATAGATGCCGCGTAACCTAAAATTTCAACCATATTGAATTCCATTGTTTGACCCTCTTAAATTTGCCGATACTTTGTCGGTACCAATTCTTCTCTTCATGAGATGATTGAGGAAGCTCCGTGCCTCGAATGGTCTGGTTATGTTTAACGAGGTAGACTATACCAACTCTGTTTTTGTGATTAAACCCCCAAAACGGGCAGAAGTGAAGGTTAGCGATTACGCAAACGTTTAATGACCTTTCTATTAACATAATTACTATTTATGTTGGGAGGTTAATTGATATTTATTCTTATATAGGTAAGGAAGCCGCGAATGATAAAACGATCCATTTGTGCAACAAAAAGCATAAAAAAAGCAGTGTTATTGGCTTTGATAACGATTGGACTGACAGCATGTACCACACAAGAAATGCCGCCAACACACAATTATGGTGTGGTCACCAGTGGTGATTTTGAGTTCATGAAACACGGAGTAACGACGTACTCGTGGCACCCTGAATCAGAGCAGGTTTACCTTTCTCAAAAATACGATGAGACCGTAGTAACCGATCTAGTGCGTGATGCGATTGAAGATCAACTCGCTACGAAAGGTTATCAACTGAATCAAAATGGTGCAGTTGGTGATGTTGTTGTCGGTTTTGGGTTGGCCGAAGAATCAGAGTTAAATGATGACTCGATTTTCGATGCGATTAAGCTTTCAACGGGGGTGCCATTTTATGATGGTGACGGAAAGGTCGCCGAGAAAGGATCGCTGTACATTGCTTTTTTCGTACCTAACTCTCAGGTCGTACAATGGCAAGCATTAGCACAGTCTGGCATTCAACCTGATTTAGAGCCAAGCGAGAGCAAACAGCGCATTACTGGCTTTGTTGAAATGTTATTTAGACGCATGCCTGAGCGATAGAATAAGGCGTTGGATGCATTCGTTGAGTCAATATTAGTTGTTGAAAATATGGTCAGATCGCAGATTATACTTTTTTATTTGTAACGAATGGTACAAATACGTAAAGCAACGTAAAGTTCGCGCTTCTTTTGCTAGCATTTGTCTATACTGCTCAAAACGTTAACTTAGGTTTGATTCAATGAAACTGTTTTCCAAATACTCTCTCCCTCTATTAAGTATATTCATTGTAAGTAACGCAGCGATGGTAAGTAATGCAGCTATCGCAGCACCTTCTATAGTACCAAGCCCACCTAGCCTAGGCGCAAAAGGGTATGTGTTAATTGATTTTAATTCTGGTGATGTGCTGGTAGAAAAAAACGCACACACTAAGTTAAACCCAGCGAGTTTGACTAAACTGATGACCAGCTATGTGGCTGGGCAAGAGATGAAGCGAGGCAACATCTCGGCTGATGATCAAGTAAGAATCAGTGAGAATGCATGGGCGAAAAAATTCCCTGACTCTTCAAAAATGTTCATCGAAGTGAACACCGATGTAGCAATGATGGACCTTTACCGCGGCTTGATTATTCAATCAGGTAACGATGCGAGTGTTGCGATTGCGGAACACGTTGCGGGCTCACAAGATGCATTTGTGGATCTTATGAACTCTTGGGCTACGTCTCTGAAATTAGAAAACACTCATTTTGCTAACGCGCATGGCTTAGACGCTGACGATCTCTATTCGACTCCTTATGATATCGCGCTGCTCGGTCGTGCCATTATTCGTGATTTACCGGATGTTTATGGCTTATACAGCGAACGTTCGTTCAGTTACAACGGCATTACACAACACAACCGTAATGGCTTGTTGCGTGATAGAAGTTTAACCGTTGATGGCATGAAAACGGGCTACACCTCTGGCGCTGGCTACAGTTTAGCGAGTTCGGCGACACAAGGTGAGATGAGACTTATCGCGGTTGTTATGGGCGCATCAAGCGTTAAGAGCCGTGAGTCAGACAGCAAACAGTTGTTGAGCTATGGCTTCCGCTTCTTCGATACTCTAAACCCACATCAAGGTGGAGATGAAGTCGCTGAAGAGAAGGTATGGTTTGGTGCCAAAGATACATTGAAGCTGGGTGTTGCAGAAGACACGTTTATCACACTGCCTAAGTCAGACAGTAAAAAGCTAACGGCATCGATTGAACTTGATTCTGAGTTGAAGGCACCGATTGCAGAAGGTCAAACACTAGGTGTGGTTCATTACACAGTCGATGGTGAAGATGTGCAAACTCAGCCATTGATTGCGCTAGAGGCTGTTGAACAAGGTGGAATATTCAAACGTCTGATGGATTACGTTAAGTTGTTTTTCGCGAACCTATTCTAAATAGGGTCGTTATTCAGCTAAAACGAGAAAACTTAATGGGCGTTGTGAGCAAATCACAACGCCCATTGTTATTTCTACATCCATGAAAACACCGTCATCTACTTTCTTTATTAGCCGTAGCGGACGGTTTCGATTACTATACGCAAAATTTAGCAGTGTAGTCACTTATGACCATAGAGATAAAGAACGTAACCGAACCTGAAGTAACTTGTGCCAATTGTCAGGCATGCTGTTGTCGTTTAGAGGTTATGATCATCACAGATACCGGCGTTCCTGAAGAGCATATTGCTTATGACGAGTGGGGCGGCGAAACCATGCTGAGATTAGATGACGGTTGGTGCTCTGCGGTAGATCGAGAAACACTGATGTGTACTATTTACGAAAACCGACCATGGATCTGCCGTGAGTTCGAAATGGGCTCTTACGAGTGTGTGGAACAACGCACTGATGTTATGGGTTAGGCGTCTGCAACATTGAAGTTAGTAACGAAAGTACGCTACCGGCCTGTGATCAGCACATAAAAAAATTAAACTTCAGGGTTCTATATCTCAAGCAGATTTAGAACCCTGATGCGTTTAATGAGATAAAAAATTTAACGAAACAAGAACTTAAGTGAAATAAGAGCTTTAACGAGAAAAAGTTTTAATGGGACAAAAATTTTATCGCGGTAATCGTTTCATAGCGGCAATCGTTTTATCGCACCAATAGTTTTAGCACGATAAGAACAGCTTAAAACTCAGAAGGCACTTCAAATTCCATCCATTCACCGGTTGTTGGGTGAATTAACTTTAGGTAACCCGCGTGTAGGTGCAAGCGTTCGCGTTTGTATCCGTATAAGTCGTCACCACGAATCGGTACACCAAGGCCTAATGGATGAGCACAATGCACACGTAGCTGATGGGTACGGCCTGTTTTCGGATACAGATGAACTTTGGTTTTACCATTGCTGGTACCAATCGCTTCCCAATGAGTTTCAGCGTTACGTCCATGTTCATGGCAAACCAGTTGTCTTGGTCTGTCTGTGATGTCACCGCGCAAATGCAAGCTGATATCGCCAGATTTACCGTCGATTTCACCATCTAACAGAGCTGTGTATCGTTTCTCGACGGTTCTATCAATGAATTGCTTCTGAATGTGCTTGTTTGACTCCGCCGTCAGCGCCAAGATCAACAGGCCTGACGTCGACATGTCTAATCTATGGATGATCAAAGGCCCTGTCGCATTCGGGTAATGCGCTTTAATGCGTGTATAAACCGAGTCTTCGATAAACTTACCAGGAACCGACAAGAACTCCTCGGGTTTATTCACCACCACGATCTCGTCGTCTTCATAAACAATATCAAAAGACTTACCAACCGCAGGGTTCACGATAAGGGGGTTATCTTCTAGCTCGATGCCGTTTAGCTGGTGGTCGAGGATCTCAAAGCTTTTACTCTGACAAACCGGGTAGAGGTTTCCGTGTTGGCGAATGACAGCTGTTGGAGGTAATCCCCACCAAAACTCAGACAAAGCTAATGGCTTAAACCCGTATTCAAAAGCAAAGTTAAGCAGCTTGGGCAGGCAACAGTCGCCAGAGCCTTCAAGAGCGCCTTTGCCATCTAACAATTCAAGTAGGCTCTTTGATTCGAGAGCTTGATTGATAAAGCGATAGTGAGAGAGACGTTGAGTTTCCAACTGTTCTGAAATGGCTTGGTGGTCTTGCTTACGGTTTTTCAGTTCGCTTTCGATCAAATCAACTTGTGATTGGTGTTCTGCGATCTTTTGCTTCCATTCGATACGAAGCGCTTTTAGGTCGCGTTTCTCTCGGCTACTTTGATTGCCCAGTTGTTTGAGCAAATTCGCCGCTGACTCTAGATTTCCCAATGCCTTTTCTTGATTGGCTTGCTCTCTGAGTTCGTTACGTTGAGCTTTATTCACGGTCATCGCCAACTGAAAGGCTTCGATAGCTTGTGCTGATTCGACTGTTAACTCTTCAAGCTCAGCCACTAATACGTCTAGGTTGTGCGATTGTTGTAGCTTCTTAATGTCATCCGCTAGTTGTGATTGGCGAGCGAGGTTTGCACTATTGTGAGATTGAAACTGTTCTGAATCGAAGGCTGGTAGAACAAAGTTAATGTTGTTTAACAGAGAGGCCAAAGGCGGATCTAACTGCAAACCTGAAAATGCAGAAAGGTACCCTAATTCTTGTGTGGTTGGATTCTGAACAAGAAGAACAGCGTAGAGATTACCTTGCGAGGTTTCGTTTACACCGCAGTCGATGAGTGACTGTTGAAGCTGCAGCATAGCTAATTCACACGTAGGGTGCGGGGTATAGTAATACGGAAACGTAAACCGAGTCGGTATCGACAAGTCTTGAGTCGCGGTTTGGTTTAAGGGAAGCAGTGGTGTGTATTGAGCAAGGTTTGCTGACATGAAAATCAAACTCTATGGCTGTTCAGTTAGAGTTCGGTATTGTTGTCGAAATGAAGGCAAATGAGAAGCCAAAGCGAAAGATAAATCGGCTTTGGCTTCATTTAGTTGCTTGTGCTTATTCTAAGAACGCACGCGCTTGAGTGAAACTCGATCAGCTAGAGTGTTCTAGCTCTACTTGCTCTGCTTTTTGGTAAGCAGGGTGGTCAGCCAAAAGCTTACCGTATTTAGCAATGTTAGGGTAAAGCGCAGTTGCACCAAAGTTACCAACGATTTCTACGATGAACGACATCATAAAGTCTGCACCTGTTAGTGTGTCTGCAACCAAGTAGGTTTTACCTTCGAGTGCATTATTCACGTAAGTTAAGATCTTTTGGTTTTCATCGTCAGCGTAGCCACCAAGGAAATTAGTCTCGCAACCGTCTTTCATCACAAAGATTTTAAGCAGCATCGGCAAAATACCTGAACTCTCAGCAAAATGTAGCCACTGTGAATATTCTACGTAGTCAGCTGTGCCGCGTGTTGGTGCGAACTTACCCTGACCGTATTTGTCGATTAGGTATTCCGTGATAGCGCCTGATTCAGTGATCACGATGCCATCGTCTTCAATGACAGGAGATTTACCCAATGGGTGAACGGACTTAAGCTCTGGTGGCGCAAGAAAAGTGACACTGTCTCGTTGGTATGGCTTGATCTGGTAATCTACCCCAAGCTCTTCCAACAGCCAGATGATGCGCTTTGAGCGTGATTTATTCAGGTGATGCAAAGTAATCATGATTCTACCTAGTTAACTAACGGGTTCAGTTTTTGAATTTATTTAGCTTCGTTTGTTTTGATAACAAGCTTACCGAAGTTTTGGCCTTCTAATAGACCCATGAATGCTTGTGGCGCCTCGTCTAGACCTTCAATTAGGTGCTCACGATAGTGCATCTTGCCTTGAGACAACCATTCTGTCATTTGAACAGCAAACTCGTTATAACGGTGCGCGTAGTCATCAAAGATAATGAAGCCTTGCATCTTAATACGCTTGACCAGCAGCGTACCCATAAGGCTAGACATGCGATCCGGGCCTTCAGGCAGTGAAGTTGCGTTGTATTGAGAGATAAGGCCACATACAGGAATACGAGCACCGGTGTTAAGCAATGGCATTACGGCATCGAAAACCTTGCCGCCAACGTTTTCAAAATAAACGTCGATGCCGTTGTCACATGCTTTAGCCAGTTGCTCCGCGAAGTCGTCAGCTTTGTGGTCGATACAGTCGTCAAAGCCAAGCACGTCTTTCGCGTACTGACACTTCTCTTGACCACCAGCAACGCCGATAACACGACAGCCTTTTAGTTTGCCGATTTGTCCAACGGTTGCGCCTACTGCACCTGTTGCCGCCGCAACGACTAGAGTGTCGCCTTTTTTAGGTTGGCCGATATCAAGCAAACCCATATAAGCCGTAAAGCCAGGCATACCCATGATGCCCAGTGCGTAAGAAGGGTGTGTTGGCTCTTTACCTAGTTTGATTAAGCCTTCACCGTTAGACACACCAAGATCTTGCCAACCTGTGTAAGCCAGTACCCATTCGCCAACTTCGTAATCAGCGTGGTTTGATTCTTCAACCTGACATACGGTTGCACCAACCATCACTTCATCAATCGCAACTGGGTCTGCGTAAGATTTAGCATCGCTCATACGACCACGCATGTATGGGTCTAGAGAAAGATAAACTGAGCGAAGTAACATCTCGCCGTCTTTAATTGTTGGTGCGGCTACTGACTCTAAACGGAAGTTATCTTGAGTCGGTGCGCCAACTGGGCGAGAAGCCAATACGATGCGGCGATTGTCTTGTTGAGTCATTGGATATCCTTAATTTTATATTATGTTTATTTGGAATTAGACCAGTCGTCTAGTCTTATTGTCTAAAAATCCCGCCGTCATCAAATTGATAAGAGGGCGGGTTATCTGTCGTCAATAAAGACTAAACACAGTACGTGGTTAGTTTTTACCTTTTAAAATCTGTTGGGTTAGGTTTAAAGCTGATTCTAAGCTGCTTGAGCTCTGGCTTAGTTTGCTTAACAAACTTGCGCCCAACCACATAGAATATAGATTTTGAGCGGTTTCATGGCTGTCTTCAACTTTAATGGAGCCATCTTCAATACCACCAGCAACACAGTGTTGTATCGTAGAGGTCACTTTTTCAGCTCCTTTTAGTAAGGCTTGACGCATAGGATCAGAAAGATCAGAAACTTCAGCGCTGAGCTTAACGACTAAGCATTTATGAGCGTTACAGGTACCGTTTTCAATCTGTGACCATCGAGTGAAATAACTGATAATTCTCTGGTAATGGTTGCCTTCACCATGAACCAAAATAGTTTCAACTCTGCTGATGTAGGTTTCAAAATAGTGCTGGATCAGAGCCTCGCCAAATTGCTCTTTCGATTTAAAGTAGTGGTAAAACGACCCTTTTGGTACGTCCGCTTCTTTAAGCAATTGCGATAAGCCAACGCCCGTAAAGCCGTTGTTCACTATTAATTGGTAGCCAACATCTAAAACATGCAGGCGTGTGTCATTCGTTTTTTCGTTCATGGGCAGTACTATAAATTAAATTAGACCAGTCGTCTAGTGGGCGGTTTTTGAAGGTATATACCGTCGTTGCAAAAGTGGCTTCAACTATTCGAACGCTCACATATAAAAAAGCCCCAACATAGCTCGTATGTTGGGGCTTATATCAGTCTCTTCGATTATTTGATAGAGATTAACTCAACATCAAAAATCAGAGTTGATGACGGTGGGATAGGGCCTGAACCACCTTTACCGTAAGCCAATTGGCTCGGGATAAACAGGCGAACCTTTTGGCCTTCAACCATGTAAGTCAAACCTTCTTGCCAGCCTTTGATTACTTGCTTAAGAGCAAATGAGATTGGCTCGCCGCGCTCAACAGAGCTGTCGAAAACAGTGCCGTCGATAAGTGTACCGTGGTAATGAACCGTTACTTTGCTGTTCTTAGTTGGGTGCTCTGTGCCTGTACCTTCTTCAAGTACAAGGTATTGAAGACCACTTTCAGTCGTAACAACCCCTTCTTTAGCGCCGTTTTCGACAAGGAACTGTTGGCCTTGCTCGATATTTTCTTCGCCAGATTTATGATTCATCCAAGTGCGGTAGATCATGAAGCCAGCCAAAATAAAGACAATGACCGGGATGATAAATTTAGACATAGTAAAACCTATTTATAGTTAATGCTGAATTTCATAGTTAATGCAGTAATTGATAATTAATGCAGAATTTCGCAGTTAATACAGAGTGTGTTAATCAATTGGCTAAAGCCGTGATTAGGGTTGAGTCAAAAGGTAGTTGATCGTTTTTGCGATGCCAGCAACGTCTTGGTGACCTGCTGTGAGTACTTGGTATTTACCGTTGATGATAAATGTTGGTACTGAGTTGATTTGACCTTTTACTGAGATCTCTTCTGCTTTCTTAACGTAGTCAAATAGAGCAACTTGCTGTTCTTTGTTCAGTTGGTATGGGCTAACCAAACCACGAGAAGTGAACGCTGTCTCTAGTGCTTGTTGACGCTGTTCTGGCGTTGCATCTGCACCCATTTGAACGGCACCAAATAGGTCGTCCATGAACGCGTGGTCAGGTGTCGCGTCAAGTTGCATCACTGCTGTGTAGTAGATCATTGCGCTGATTTGAGCACTTTCATTGAACGTTACATGCATCTTGCCAATAGTTTGGTCTGTTAGCGACTCAATCTCTGGAATTGCACTTTCCATTTGACGACAGTGACCACAGTTTAGAGAGAAAATTTCAGTGATCGGAGACAGGTTAAATTCAGTTAGAGCTGTAGGAAGTGCTTCGTATTGAACACCTTTCTGTGGCTCGTCTGTTTCACTACAACCCGCAATAATAAGTACGGCAGCGAGTGCTGTGATGAATTTAGTAAATGGTTTAAACATAATGTTTGCTCTAGCGTTGAGAAGTCGTGAGATTCTAACTATTTAGTACGAATTGGAAAACAATTATAAGGTAAATAAATGCAAACAGTTCGAACTAGAGGGTGATGACAGGCTAGTTGACGGTTAACTGTGATCAAAAGCACTTTTTTTGGATGTGCTTTCTTTTCGTATAAAGTTTTTATCTAAAGTTTTTCCCTCGGTGCCGATATAGACATTAGTGAATGGTTTATCTGCATGAGTGGTTGGTGAAGTAATGAGATATTTAGCGATAATGTTAAGCATAGCTTTGGCAGGGTGTGAAACGACGTTACCAACGGGTATGTTAGGTGACGATCTGCTAGAAACTGCACCGCAAACCGATTACGACCTTATGCATCCTGAATGGGGTGTGGTTCAAACGACATCTGTAGCGAGCAATCGCAGTTACTCAGTCCAGAACAGCACTCATCAACAAAAAACCATCACAACCAACTATGGACGTGGTGTCTCGACTAATGACCCACTGGAAGTTTTTTTACGACAAAACCGTATCGACTTTGAAGTACTGCCGGGCAATCATGTGATGGTAAAGCTTGAACAGCACGTGAACTTTAAAACGGGTTCGGCATTCCCTGAGCCAGCCTACAATCAATGGCTGGATACTTTAGGCAGTTACCTTTCTCAACGCCAAGACATTGATGTGGTGATTGAGGGCCATACCGATAATACGGGCAGTGATCGTGTTAATGATCCGCTTTCTGAGCTACGTGCAAAAGAAGTGAAAGCGCGCTTGGAAAGTAACTATGTTTCGAGTCGTGCTATTTACACTCGCGGCTTTGGCGAATACGTTCCGGCGTGTACTAACGCGTCGCCGCAAGGCAAGGCGTGTAATCGCCGTGTAGAATTGATGCTGATTGTGTCGAAGTAGTCATTTGAGCTTTCTTCCCTAAATTGAAAGCGACGAGTTCTAAATAATAGACATAAAAAATCCCTCATATTTGAGGGATTTTTTGTATCTGACTTTCGTTTCGCAGGTTAGCTTATGCGAATTGCTTTTCTAAGTAAGTAACGATATCCGAAGATTCATACATCCACTCAGTTTTGCCGTCTTTTTCGATACGTAGGCAAGGCACTTTAACGCGACCGCCACCAGCTTCAAGCTCTGCACGGTGTTGATCATTGTTCTTTGCATCACGAAGTTCAAATTGAACCGATTGACGTTTCATCGCGCGGCGCACTTTTACACAAAATGGGCACGCTTCGAATTGGTATAACGTGTGCGTCTTTGCCTGCTCATTCACTTTGCTTTGCTCTTCTTGAGAACGTTTCACACCACGTGGGCTGAATACAAAATTCAATAACAAGATGACACGACCTAAGAACCAACGGATAAACTTCATAACTCTCTCTACATATTTAAAATTAGCGTTACAATTTGCAGCATTATATACACAAGTTTTGTTAGATGCTCGCAACAAACCGCTAATATCTATTTTGTCCGTTCGATCGTGTGAGACTTAGCCACATTTAGTCCTAAACGCTTAGACAGTCGAGTCAGATTTGCTCGGTCTGTTTTTAGAACTCGTCCTGCTTGCGCCCAGTTAAAGTTGGCATCTTCCAACACTTCAGTAATGATGCTGCGTTGAAAATCGTCCGTCGCGCCACGTAAACCAGCAGATAGGTCGATCGTTGGTGTCGATAATGGTGTGTTTTTTACCTGTGTCGTCGCAATCGGTTGATCTTGGTCGAGTGGACCACAATCTTCTTTAGTGATTGTCACGAGGTTTTTGTTAGTGCTGCGAGCCAATGCTTTCAGTGCTGAACGGCTGATAACGTGTTCAAGCTCACGAACGTTACCCGGCCAACCGTAACGGTTTAGGAATACCAGAACATCAGAACGGAACTTAACTTGGTTGATACCAAGCTTACGGCGCGCTTGTTCTAGGAAGAAACCAGCTAATAGGCTGATGTCGTCACCACGCTCTTTCAATGCAGGTACCGCGATAGGGTACACACTAAGTCGGTGATACAAGTCGGCTCTGAATCGACCGTCTTCAACTTCTTGTTTTAAGTCTCGGTTGGTTGCAGCCAGAACACGAACATCAATGGTTTGGATGTTGTCTTGGCCTACCGGTTGGATTTCGTTGTTTTGCAGCGCACGCAGTAACTTACTTTGTGCTGCTAAAGGCAATTCACCAATTTCATCTAAGAACAGTGTGCCGCCGTCGGCTAGAGCAAACTTACCTAAGCGGTTTTTGTCTGCACCAGTAAATGCGCCACGAACGTGACCAAATAGTTCACTCTCTACCAAGTTCTCAGGAATAGCAGCACAGTTCACGTAGACCAGCGGATTACGCTTACGTTGCGATTGGTGGTGCAGGGTACGAGCAACGAGCTCTTTACCAACACCAGTATCACCATGAATCAGAATATTAAACTCTGACGGCGCTACAACCGCAATATCGTTCTTAAGCGCGACCATGGTGTCACTGTTACCAATCAACTCGCCGCCGTCACGTTCCCACGCTTCTACGTTCAACTCTTCCAGTAATTGTTTTGACTGTTTTGCTTGATGCTCAAGTTGCGAGAAAGTCATCGCCATCTGCATGGTTGAAGCCGCAATAGCAGCGAGAACTTCTAGGTTACGAGCTGGAATATTCGCGAAGACATCAGGTTTTAGGCTGTCTAGGGTTAGCACTCCTAACAATTTGTCACCAAACAGCAGAGGCAAACCCATGCAGGCATGCATTGGTAAATCGCCGTCGTGGTCTATCAGTAAGCCATCGAAAGGATCAGGCAATGAGCTATCAGCATCAAAACGAACAGGAGAACGTGATGCGCAAATCTCATCAAAGCGAGGGTGTTCCGAAATGATAAAGCGGCGACCGAATGTATCTCGACTGAGCCCTTGCATTGCGATGGGTACTAGCGTGTCGCCTTGAAGGCTTAAAAGCGCGACGCAATCACACGTTATGGTTTTACGAATGGCATCGATTAGGCGATTAAAACGGTCTTGATCGTTCACACCGCTGGCTAAACCAATGGTCATTTCCATGAGAGTGGATGCTGAGATATCTTGCATAAAGGGCTCATACTGTTTGTATTTTTATACATGGTAGAGTCTTTATGACACAAAAAAAAGGTCTTTTTGACTAAAGTTTGAAGTGAATTTTTGAAAGGATGCCAGACACAGCAAGCTTTCGCATGTTGGCACCGTTTGTGCAATGTGTCCATTACGTGTTGTCTATATGACTGAATAACTGACCTATAGTTGATTTGAATCAATTAATGCCCATTTATCAGTCCGCGTGATTCTCATAAAAAATGCAGCCAGAGAGCTCATTGAGAATGAATTGGTATAAAGTCATCTTTAAATAAAACTAGTCAATTTGACTTAAGTGGTCAAAAGACTAAGTGTTCGGAGTAAATCAATGCTAAACAATCTACATATCAACATCATCAAATCGACGATTCCTCTTTTAGAAAGCGCAGGCCCTGCTTTAACTCAACACTTCTATCAACGTATGTTCACGCATAACCCTGAATTGAAAGATATCTTCAATATGACTCACCAAAGAACAGGTCGCCAAGGTGTGGCGCTGTTTGAAGCTATCGCGGCTTATGCTAAAAACATTGAAAACCTAGCAGCGTTAACCACCGCGGTTGAACGTATTGCACAGAAACACACAAGCTTTAACATTCAACCAGAGCACTACCAAATTGTTGGTTTGCACCTGATTGAAACATTACGTGAATTAGCTACTGAGGCATTTACTCCTGAAGTGGAAGAAGCATGGACTGCCGCTTACTTATTCTTAGCGCAAGTATTCATCGACCGTGAAGCAGAACTTTATCTACAGCGCAAGCAGGCTGTTGGTGGTTGGGAAGCAGCTCGTGCGTTTGTAATCGCAGACAAGATTGAAGAGTCAGCACTCGTAACAAGCTTCATCTTACAGCCAAAAGATGGCGGTGAGGTTTTGGATTACACACCAGGTCAATACATCGGCATTGAAGTGAAACCTGAAGGCGCACAATACAGCGAAATTCGTCAGTATTCACTGTCAGACAAGCCGAACGGAAAATACTACCGTATCTCTGTGAAGCGTGAAGGCCAAGGTCAAGAAACGCAAGGTGTTGTTTCTAACCACATGCACGATACCGTTGCTATCGGCGATGAAGTTAGCCTATACGCACCAGCAGGTGACTTTATGTATCAAGAGCGCAGCAAGCCAGTAACGCTCATCTCTGCAGGTGTTGGTGTAACGCCAATGCAGTCTATGCTTGAGTTCTTGAACAACGAGCAGAAAAACGAACCGGTTCTTTACCTTCACGCTTGTGAAAACGTAGGCCAACACTCTTTCACGACTCGTGTTAAAGATATTGTTGCTGACAAAGGTTGGGAAGCGAAAACGTGGTACATGAACAAAGACGAATCTGCATGTGAAAACACGCATCAAGGCCAAATGGATCTAGCGTCTATCTCTGATACTAAAGGCTTTGAAGAGAGCGATTTCTACATCTGTGGACCTGTTGGTTTCATGAAGAACATCGTAGAGCAATTAGACGCACTCAAAGTAGATCGCTCACGCGTACACTACGAAGTATTTGGCCCTCACGCTAACTTCTAATAGCTCTCGCCAGTTCTATTAACACTCGCCTGAACTATTAACACCTTGCCTATTCAAAGGCCTCACATTGTGACTGTCTCTTATACACAAATCCCTAAGCCACGCTTGGGGATTTTTTTTGAACTATTTTTAGGTTTCATGATCTGATCATCTAAGCAATGACAAGGATGATTATCATGACCTATATAGAGCCAACCC
>NZ_JACJFF010000082.1:0-21926 GCF_014164465.1 Vibrio sp. SG41-7
CCTAGTTACAAAAGACTTCGAACTCGCTACAACAGCAGGCTCTACAGTAATCAACCCAATGACAAACATGGTTGTTGAGCAATTAGCTGGTGATGAGACTCTAACTCAAGAAGATGCAGAAGCTAAAGTGGTAACTTCGGTAACTGACTCTGGTTTGGAAGCATCTAAAGACCTCATTTTTGGTGACTACATTACTGATAGTACTGAAGAAGCAAAAGCTTTGAATGCTATTGGTGAAACACTTGTCGATCACTCTGATTTGCCTGTAGAAAAGCAGCTCGAATTAACCAACGCTGTTGCAGATGAAGCTCAAACAATTATTGAAGACTCTCCACTAGAGATTGATGACTTCTCTCCAATCGTTAATATTCCTACTGTTGGTAATCCAATCACGGTAGATCCTAACTCTCGTCCAGTTGACACTGAAAATGGTGTTTTAGAGAACATCACTCTTGAGCCTTCAGATGTATGGGTAGAACTGGATGCTTCTACTTACTTCCAAGATGCAGAAGACGATGCATTAACGTTCGAGCTTAAAGAGCTAGCAAACGACCTCAACGGACTAACAATTAGTAGTACTGATGGCACTATGACAGGTGACCTTACTACAGCAGGCACTTTTAATTACCAGATCTTCGCAAAAGATGAGCATGGCGCACTGTCATACCCGCTGAATCTTAAAGTCATTAAATTAGCTGAGAACCTAGCCCCAGAAGTCGTCGAAGAAGAACAAACAAGGCTACAAAGTATAATTAATGGCTGGCAGCTTCAAGAAGGTGAAATCTTTAACCAAACTATCGATTTATCAGGCTTATTTAACGATACCGATGGTGACATCGTTAAATATCGTTCTGGAGCTCTAACTGTTGATGGATTAACTATTACCCCAACGGAAGACACAAGTTCAATCGTTACCATTTCGGGAACACCGAGTAAATCTTACTCAGCAGGACAAACCTTCAATGTCGGTGGTGTTGATAACGATCGCGCACCAACTTATGTGACATTTACTTTACCTGAAATATTAGAAGGTACTCCTGTAGAACCACCACAACCAGAATTAGGCTTCACTCAAGCACACTTCGATAACCAAGAGTGGAAGATGGGTAGTTTTGCCGACAATGACGGTGAAATTGGCTACGCATCACTTGCTAAAGACACACACGGATTAATGTTCTGCTGGGGTTCAAATAGCGATGAACGTTATTCCGGTAATATGAGCGACGCACTTGATCAATGGGGTAACAGCTACGCTCCTTTTACCAAGTTAGCTGAGCTAGATAAGCACGACGATTACATGTCGCATCAAGACAAAGATTGTATGGATGTGACAATCAATGACGGGAAAATAATTGATAAAGAAGGCAGTATCTATGAGATGCTTTATCAACATAAACCGGCAGAAGGTGAGTACCAGATCATCTTGAAAGTAAATCAAGACGAACTATTCTGGCTCGATTCAACTTCTTCTACATTTGCACAAACGTCGCCAGCTTCTGAAAAAATCATCTCTGGTTTCACTGATTTCGACCTTACGGTTGAGGCAGGAGAAGAATTCGACCCTGAGCTTGATGGCTACCCGCTAACGTATGCTGCTGGTCAATTTGTATATGCTGAAAACTCATACGACTACAAGTCAATCAAACCTACAGGCTTCGAAACTCCAGGAAACCTGAGCTACGTGCTTGATAGCTTTGGCCGTGAAGGAATTGTACTAGAAGAAACAGGTTCTGATTCTGATTACAAGACTCGCTACCGCTACATCCAACGTGAGTTTGGTGATTTCTACATTGGGGTAAAATGGAGCGAAGAGCCACAGTGGAACTATGTATCAGCTCCCGAGTTTGGCTTGTACTCGTATGACCAGGAGTCAATGGAAAAAGTGATCGATAAACTTCCACTAATCCAAGACTAAGTTCGACGAACTAAAAACAAAAACCCCAGCCTTTGCTGGGGTTTCTTTTATCTGGACCTTTTGGCCTACGGTAACCCAAATGCTATTAACGCTACTTAACACACATCACATTGAGCAGTGAAGAGCCTTTCAATTGGTTTACGTTACCGTTGGTAAACAGACCTTTCTTATCTTCGCCCCAGTACGGTAGATGCATTGGCCAGTTCTGTTTTTCCATAACCTTTGAGCTCAAGATGCTCTGCCATTGCTTTTCACTCATCAGCTTCATGTTGACCTGATTACACACCAATTCAGCGCTATCGTAATCTAGGCGGCTCCAAGGCTTACCTTGCTCCATGTAGAACTGCTGTTGATGGTCAAGAAGGTAAGGAATCGCATATTGGCTACCCGCAACATCTGCTGTCACGCGGATTTCGATTTCCAGATCGTTATCTGAACTCGCATTACCGCTTGGTAACGTCTGAATAGCGGCAGCGCTCGTTACCGCAGCCGCTTGCTTAGCTGCGACTGGTTTTGGCTTTGCTGGGGCTTTAGGCTTAACCGCTTTGGATTCGATGGCTTTAGGTGCTGCTGCTTTTGCAACGATAGGTTGTGATGAGGTTTTAGACTTATCGACCATACGAATAAAGGCTTCACCGTAACCAGGAACCTTACGTACTTGAGCTAGGTCTTTTCTCGCATCAGAGAAGGTTGAATAAGGGCCGATTAAGCAACGGTAGTCACTTCCTTCAGGCTTCATCCAAACATTAGTCGAGATCTTTTCATAAAGAGGTTTTGCACGGCTCAGCGACAAAGGCTTGTTCAGCAGGCCACATTGAACCCAGAACAGTTCGTTATCTGAATGACGTTTAGGTGCCTTACTGCCCCAAACACCTTTACCAATCGGACATGACTGCTCTAGCTGTGGCAATTGATTGGTGCTTGCCTGAGTGGCATCACATAGAACCGATTCTGCACTCACTTGGCTCGATACCAAAAGGGATGCAGCGATAAGCCCCATACGATAATTTCTCATCACAGCACGACATACAGCATTCATTGTCAATTTCATAACCACCACTTAAACCCTCGCGGGCTAATTATTACCGAATCTACGTCGATAAAACATGAATTCCATTTTAAGTATTATTGACAGTGTCAATGATACTAAGTTCAAGATCCATTAAGCAAAAAAAGAGCCGTAATTGCTTACGGCTCTTAGTTTAGTGACTTTTTTTACTAAAAATCAAACCGAGCTATCACCCTTTATAAATTTTCGGGTTAAACACGTCGCGTAACCAGTCGCCTAATAGGTTAATAACTAGAACCAATGTTACCAAAAGTACACCTGGGAATGCTGTGATCCACCATGCTCCTGAGAAAATGTAGTTAAAACCAGTACTGATCAGGGCACCGAGTGACGGTTGGTCTACCGGAAGACCTAAACCTAGGAAAGAAAGTGCCGCCTCTGACATGATGGCATTTGCCACCTGTACTGTAGAAATAACCAAAATCGGTGACAAGCAGTTAGGCAGAATATGACGGAACATGATGCGAGGTGCTCTGAAGCCCATCACACGCGCCGCTTCTACGTACTCTTTCTTCTTCTCTGCCAATACCGATGCACGAATCGTACGAGCATACTGCGGCCATTCGGCAATACCGATGATCACCACCAGCATAACAACCGCATATTGCGCGTAGAAGTCACTACCGAAACTTGCCTTAAAGATAGCCGAGACAATGATCGCTACCATCATGGTTGAGAACGAAAGTTGAACATCGGCAAAACGCATCAGGAAGCTATCGATACGACCACCGAAGTAACCCGCAGACAGGCCAATGATGATACCTAGAGTCAGCTGAAGGCCAACCGCTAAGAAACCAATCGTCAATGAAAGACGAGAGCCGTAAAGCATGGTCGATAGGATGTCACGACCTTGCTCATCAGTACCCAGTAAGAAACGTTCTTCGCCGTCTTCCATCCAAGATGGTGGCAGCTCTGAATCCATGATGTCGATAGACGTCACGTCATACGGGTCTGTTGGCGCTAAAATCGGTGCCGCTAGTGCCATCACTAAGAAGGCTGCAAAGATGGCAAAGCTGACCATTGCCACTTTGTCGCGTAAGAAGTAGTACAGAATGTCTGACTGCTTGAATCGCTCCCAACGAGATGGAGCTGTTGTTGTTTGTTCCATGATTATGCTCCTTTCCCTGTGATGTTCACTGTTGGGTTAATGATGCCGTATAGCAAGTCAACAATGGTGTTCGTTACTACGAAGATCAGACCTACGAAGATAACGTATGCGGTAATCAGTGGTGTATCCACTCGGTTAATCGCTTCAAGGAATAGGAAGCCGGTACCCGGCCACTGGAACACTGTTTCAGTAAGAATGGTGTAAGCCACCATAGTACCGATTTGAACACCACCTACCGTTAGTACAGGTAGCATTGTGTTCTTCAAAGCGTGTTGGTAGTAGATCTTGTTCAGGGCTAAGCCTTTTGCTTTACCAAACTTGATGTACTCAGAGCTAAGAACCTCTAGCATTTCAGAGCGCACTAGACGAATGAACAGAGGCAGCATAATAGATGCTAAAGCAATACTCGGCAGCACTAAGTGCGCAAGGCCATCTATCGTTAAGAAGCCAGACTCCCAACCAAACCAGTTTGCGGTCTCACCACGTCCAAACGACGGCAGCCAACCTAACTCAATAGAGAATACATACATCAACATGATTGCGGTTAAGAAAACAGGCACAGAAATGCCGATACTACTGCCCGCCATCACCAGTTTAGTGAAGAAGCTTTTTGGGTGTATTGCAGAATAAACGCCAAGTGGAATCGACAGACAAACAATGATCAGAGAAGCGCCAAACACAAGTTCAAGCGTTGCTACGAGTTTATCTAAGATTACGTCCACAGCTGGGCGTTTAAAGAAATATGAAGTACCAAGATCACCTTGTAGAGCTGCGCCCACAAAGCGAGTGTATTTTGTAATGAAGGGATCATTTAAGCCGAGTTCATCACGCAGCGCTTGACGCTCCGATTCTGAAACAGATTGACCGACTAACTCACGCAACGGGTCGCCCAGGTTATCCTGAATGGCAAACGCCACCAAACTGATCACAAACATCACTATCAGTGCCTGAAACAGGCGCTTGACCAGAAACGTAACCATTCCTTGCCCCTTATCTATCCATGACTGTCTAATCGAAATCCGCGACTAGACAACAAAAAATTCAGTCTTAAAAAAGGTATTTAGCCAGACTGAAGGAAGACCAAATACCGAAACTTAAATCTATATCTTAATAATATTGAGAGCCTGAAAGCTTCAGGCTCTCGATTCTAGCAAGCTAGATTATTTTACAACTAGGTCGCCGAAGTAAGGCATAACCATTGGGTTTACTACGTCTGCTGCACCTACGTTAGATTTCGCGCCCCACGCTTCACTTTGCCAGTGTAGAGGTACGAATACTGCATCGTTGTAAAGTGTTGCTTCAACGCCTTTCAGCATCTTAGAACGCTTAACAGGGTCAGTTTCAGTGTTAGAAGCTTCTACAATCGCATCCATTTCTGGGTTTGAGTAACCAGAACAGTTGTATTGACCACGGCCAGTCTCTTCGTTACGAGTCATTGTTAGGAACTCGTTGAAGTTAGCTGAATCTTCTGTATCTGAGTGCCAGCCGATCATCATCATGTCTGCTGAACATAGGTCAAACTCAGGCCAGTACTGTGCTTTAGGCATCGTCTTAAGATCAACTTTGATACCAATCTTAGACAGCATTGCCGCAGACGCTTGCGCTACTTTTGCATCGTTCACGTAACGGTTGTTAGGCGCTGCCATAGTTAGTGTAAAGCCATCTTCGTAGCCCGCTTCTTTCATCAGCTCTTTCGCTTTTTTCAGATCGTAACGAGGAACTAGATCTTCGTTGTGACCCGCGTAGCCTGTTGGGCTTTGCTGACCAGCAGCTGTCGCGAAACCTTTCATGATTTTCTTAACAATACCTTCATTGTTAATCGCATGAACGATTGCTTGACGAACGCGCACATCTTTCAGTGCTTCGTTGCTGTTTTGGTTCATTTGGAACGTAATGATACGAGTACCAGGTAGCGTTACTAGATCGATGTTCTTAGCGTTTTTAACACGCTTGTGATCGTTTGGTGCTACAGGGTGAATCATATCCACATCACCAGAAAGAAGTGCTGCTACACGCGTTGCATCTTCTTTGATTGGCACAAGAGTTAGCTTGTCTACGTTGCCTTCAGTTTCTGTGTCCCAGTAATCGTTGAAACGCTCGAACGTTACTTTAACGCCTTGCTCACGTTGAGTTACGATGAATGGGCCAGTACCTGAAACGTTAGTCGAAGCGAACGAGTTACCGTGCTTAACTAGCTCAGATTTATCATTACCTTCCGCTGTTTGACCAGAGTAGAACTTGCTGTCCATTGGGAAGATGTAAGTTGCTGTTTGTAGTACTAGTGGGTAAGCCGCTTTTGATATTAGCTCAACTGTGTAGTCATCCACTTTTACCATTTTTTCGTATGGCGTGAAGATAGACTTAAAGTCTGGAGAAGCTTGTAGACGTTCAAAAGTCCACACAACATCATCAGCAGTCAGTTCGTTACCAGAGTGGAATTTCACACCTTTACGTAGATTAAAACGGAAAGTCGTATCATCAACACGCTCCCAGCTAGATGCTAGGCGGCCTTCAAAATCCATCTCTTGAGTGAAACGTACTAGAGGGTCAAACACCATGTGAGACATTTGCAGTGTGCCACCAGACAGCTGCTCGTGCGGGTCAAGTGATACTGGGTCAGCTGCGTAGCCAACGGTAATATCTGCTGCTGCTGCACTAAAGCTTAGGCCAGCTGCCATTAAAGCTACTGCTAATTTGCTTTTCATGGTTTTCATTGCATAACTCCTTCATGCGGGAATCCAGATCCCTAGTTGTTGTATTTGCGTCTGTTTATTGTTTTTAGCAAGCCAAACTCCAGCCTGCTGATTTTTATATCGCGGCTTTTGCCACTGCTTTTTCTTCTCTTAAACCCGTAAATTCAGGCATTAAAGAAATTAGGTGCTTGCTGTATTCATGCTGAGGCGATTGGAACAGCTGCTCGGTTGGCGCTACTTCCAATAGTTCTCCCATTTGCATCACACCAACACGATCACACATTTGACGAATAACCGGTAAATCGTGACTGATGAACAGCATGGTTAGGTTGAGCTCGTCTTGTAAGTCTTTTAATAGATTAAGAATCTGAGCCTGTACCGACACATCCAACGCCGACGTAGGTTCATCACAAATCAGAAGACGTGGGCGAGTTGCCAAGGCGCGAGCGATAGAAATACGCTGACGTTGGCCACCTGAGAATTCGTGTGGGTATTTAACTCCAGCCATCTTGCCTAAACCAACGTGCTCTAGCAGGTCGTGAACGATCTGACGAGTTTCATTCTCGTTGCGCGTAAGCTTATGGAATCGGATAGGTTCAGCAATGATGTCGAAGATCTTCATTCGAGGGTTCATTGATGTGTATGGGTTTTGGAACACCATCTGCATTTGGCGACGCATTGGGCGACGCTCTTTCTCAGACTTAAGCCCAGTAAGGTCAATACCTTCAAAGGTCACTTTGCCTGAGTTAGGTGCGTACAAGCCAGCAATCACACGAGCAATCGTTGACTTACCCGAACCAGACTCACCCACAAGACCAAAAGTTTCACCTTCGTGTACTTCAAAGCTCACATTGTTTGACGCCTGAACGTACTCACGGCGACTCTCAAAGAAAGAATCCTTGGTGGTAAAGCGTAAGTTGACGTTTTCAACATTCAACAACGGGCCAGTGTAATCACGGTGATCTTGGCTTTGACCTAACCAGTGGTTTTTCACATCAAGTGGTTCCATCTCGTGCGCTTCTTCGATGTAGCTCACAAGAGGGAAACGATCGAGTTTACGATCTGAACGCGGAACCGCTGAGATAAGACTGTGCGTGTAAGGGTGTTCAGGAGTACCAAGGACTTTCGCCGTCGGGCCAAACTCAACTAAATCACCACGATACATAACCGCTACGCGATCGGTAACGTTAGATACGACACCCATGTCGTGGGTTACCAACATACAACCTACGTTCTTCTTAATACATAGATCGCGAATCAGGCCTAAGATTTGGTCTTGGATAGATACGTCTAGAGCGGTTGTTGGTTCATCGGCGATGATCAGGTCAGGTTCACCGGCCAATGCGATCGCGATAACAACACGCTGACGCATACCGCCAGAGAATTGGTGTGGGTACTGCTTTAAACGGTTTTCTGGTTGCGGAATACCAACTTGGTTCATCAAGTCTAATGAACGTTGGTAAGCTTCTTGGTCCGAAACCTTCATGTTGGCATGAATCGTTTCTTTTAACTGCTGCTCTACTGTGAATAGAGGGTTAAGAGAAGTCATTGGGTCTTGGAAGATAAAACCAATCTTTGAGCCGCGAACAGAACGCATCTGTTCAGGAGATAGGCCAGAGACTTTTTCGCCATCCAAAAATACCTCGCCGCTAGCAATGCGACCAGGAGGGCTCAGTAGATCGATCACAGCATTGCCTACTGTTGATTTACCGGCACCAGACTCCCCTACAACGCCAACAATCTCACCACGTTCAATGTTGAACGAAAGCGATTTAACTGCTGCGTGAACTCCATGACGAGATGGGTATTCGATACGAAGATTTTTTACTTCTAAAAGTGACATTACCAGACCTCTACTGCTTTGGCAGCTCTCTGCCCTGTCTGCAAAATTGAATCCATTCTTACCAGAATATTGTTCTGATATTTTATACGGTTGACAATTTGGCAAATAATTCACAGAAAAGCAACAAAAATAGGATAAAAAGTCGACATTAAACGCTTAACAAGCAAAAGCACCACATAACTATTCACCCAGAGAGCATATAGTAATAAAAATCAACATTCTATTGTCGATAATAAATACTCACAAACCCCTTACTACCACTTACTTGTAGAGTTAAAACTATGGTTAAAAGCAGATCTCACTACCAGTCACTAAAAACAAATAATTATTCCAAAAAACAATTAACACTATAGAAACAAACGCTAATTTTTGTCATTTAAGCAAACAAAACAACCAGATAGAAGCATATTAACCATATATATTACCCCTAACATCATTTCAACGAATACCAACCAGTGAAACGAAAGACTGACTAAAATGGAGACGATTTTGAGCGACTTGATGTAAAGAAAACTGTCAAATACAGGCCTTAGAGAACATATTTAGCGTCAAATTTCACTTTTCATAGAAATCTTTAGACCAAACCTATTAATTTGTCGAATGGTTGGCGGTGAATTTTATATAAAATTAGATATCGATCAGCTCATTTAATAAAGCTGACGCCTCTAGAAAGGCGCGATAATCTAGAAAAAAGGTAAGAGTTCTCCTGATACAAAGGATGGATTTTATGAAGGCCACATCAAGCAAGACATTGAAATATTTAAGGTATCAGTATTCAAAATCAAGAATAACTTCAACGACAGATGTCAAAAATCTCAACCTTTCGACTGAAGCCTCTATTGTGGTAAATAAAGAGAGATTCGGCACGGAAGCGCTTCCTGTGGCCTAAAGGATCACCGAACTGGCGATCCACAGGACTGGCGATTCAAGTCGCAGCTCTCTGACCCCAAACCACCTAAACTCCAAACGTAAAAAGCCCCAATCTTTCGGCTGAGGCTTCGGCTTCTTAATATAGTCGGTTAAGAGAGGCGTGGCAGGGCTCCCTGCGGACTGGCGATCCATCAGCTTGCAGGCAACAAACCCACGACCCTCTGGTCCCAAATTAAATAAATTCCAGATGTAAAAAAGCCCCGTCACTTCTGACGCGGACGGCTAGTTGAGGCTTCTTAAGTGATCGGTGAAGAGACATTCTTTGAACATCAGGCGAACCCCACTTGGGTTCCAATCTAGTGATCTACAGATGAAAAAAGCTCATCATTTCTGATGAGCTTTCTTAAAGGTGGTCAGTGAAGAGGGGTTTGACGCGGCAGGGCTCCCTGCGGACTGGCGATCCACCGAGCTGGCGCACCAGCCCACGGCCCTCTTGGCACCAAATTATCTAAATTACAGACGTAAAAAAGCCCCGTCATTTCTGACGAGGCTTCTTAAGGTGGTCGGTGAAGAGGGATTCGAACCCCCGACCCTCTGGTCCCAAACCAGATGCGCTACCAAGCTGCGCTATTCACCGAGACGTTTCGTTTGATTTCTCAAACTGGGAACTTCAAAGAAGCTACCAAAATTAATGGGGTGGCTAACGAGATTCGAACTCGCGACCACCGGAATCACAATCCAGGGCTCTACCAACTGAGCTATAGCCACCACTAATTTTTTATATAACCGCTTAAAAGCGATTATTGAAATAGTGGTCGGTGAAGAGGGATTCGAACCCCCGACCCTCTGGTCCCAAACCAGATGCGCTACCAAGCTGCGCTATTCACCGACTAATTTTGTATCGACTCTTGGGAATAATGAATCAACACTGGAAGCCGAAGCTACCGATATCTTGTAAAGAAAGAATGGGGTGGCTAACGAGATTCGAACTCGCGACCACCGGAATCACAATCCAGGGCTCTACCAACTGAGCTATAGCCACCATTATTTCTTTTTTGCCAATTTCTCACTTACCGAAGTAAGAGACCGGATGGCGCGCCTGAAAGGATTCGAACCTTCGGCCTTTGGCTCCGGAGGCCAACGCTCTATCCAGCTGAGCTACAGGCGCATGCCCTGTCGGCGGAGTGGAATAATACGTATATCACCCAATGCCGTCTAGTACTTTTTTAACTTTTTTTTCTGTTTGGTCTCTTTTTCGACAGTTAATATGTGATAAACCCCTTATTTGAGTACTACAACCCGCCACAGCTTATAAGTTGTTGTTTATTGCAACAACTTATCGGGATATAATCACCCATTATTTACATTGGTTTAACAGTTGCTCTTTGCTGGTGAAGCCAAAACACCCTCCAACACTATAAATTGGTAAGCACGTACTTACCTTGGGAATGTAAAGTGAGTTTAATGGATATGTCTCGTCGAATTTTAAGCGTTGTCATCGCAGTTTTAACCTTTTCAACTGGCGCAATGGCTTCAGGCCTTAGCGAAGCAGAGCAAGATGCAATTGCTGAACGCATCAAACCAGTTGGTCAAGTTTACCTAGTCGGCAGCGAACCAGTAGTCGCAGAACCAACAGGCCCTCGTGATGGCGCAACAGTTTACGGTACCTTTTGTATTGCTTGTCACGCATCTGGCGTAAGTGGCGCACCTAAAACAGGTGATGCTGGTGATTGGGGGCCTCGTATAGCTCAAGGTCGCGATATCCTAGCTAACCACGCAATCAACGGCTTTAATGCAATGCCAGCGAAAGGTTCATGTATGGACTGTTCAGACGACGAAATCAAAGATGCTATCGAGCACATGATTGCTGGTCTGTAATTTACCGATCTGTAATTAAAAATACCCAATTCAAAAAAGGTGACCCTATGGTCACCTTTTTATTTGTCTCTATTTAATGCTTTCAGAACCAAACGCTACTTTTTGTTGAACATCGCACGAATATTAGCAATGTGTGCCTGTCCTTTTTCCATTCTTTCTTCAGCGGATTGTGGTTTCTTAACGCTTTCCCACTCCACATCCTCATGCGGCAACTCGTCAAGGAAGCGACTTTGTGTTGGCTTAATCAATTCACCATACTGACGACGTTCACGACACTTAGTAAAAGTCAGCTCTTTCTGCGCTCGCGTAATCCCTACATACATAAGACGACGCTCTTCTTCTACATTACCTTCATCAACACTGGTTTGGTGTGGCAAGATGCCCTCTTCAGCCCCCATCAAGAATACATACGGAAACTCTAGGCCTTTCGAAGCGTGTAATGTCATTAGTTGAACTTGGTCTGCATCGTCATTATCTTCCCCACGCTCCATCATGTCGCGCAAAGTTAAACGTTGAACAACCTCTCGTAGCGTCTTCTCTTCTTTATCATAATTATCACCTTCGAGGTCGGCCACAATCCAACTATAGAGATCAGACACGTTCTTCATTCGCATTTCAGCGGCTTTAGGGCTTGGAGAGGTTTCGTAGAGCCAATCTTCGTAATTAATGTCACGAACCAAAGAGCGAACCGCCTCAACTGTATTACCACGCTCTGCATTATCCGAGATACGAACAATCCAATCGCTGAAACGACGCAGGTTTTCCAAACCACGGCCCGTCAGCGTTTGCTCTAAGCCCATTTCGAAGCTGGCTTCAAACAGGCTTTTACCGCGCATGTTGGCGTAGCTGCCTAATTTTTCAAGCGTAACTGGGCCGATCTCACGACGTGGTGTGTTTACAATACGCAAAAAGGCGTTGTCATCATCAGGATTCACCAACACACGTAGGTAAGCCATGATGTCTTTAATTTCTGCTCTGGCGAAAAAGGATGTACCGCCTGAGATTTTGTAAGGCACGCGGTTCTGCATCAAGGCTTTTTCAATCAAGCGAGATTGGTGGTTACCGCGGTAAAGCACTGCATAATCTTTGTATTCTGTGCGATTCAAAAATTTGTGGGCGATGATCTCACCGGTAATACGCTCTGCTTCATGCTCTTCATTCTTAGCATTTAATACCTTGAGCTTTTCACCATCTGGGATCTCAGAGAACAGTGACTTCTCATAGACGTGCGGATTGTTGGCGATCAAGATATTCGCTGCTCGCAAAATTCGACTGGTCGAGCGGTAGTTTTGCTCTAGTTTGATCAAACGTAGGTTCGGGTAATCCTCACCTAGCAGAACCAAGTTTTGTGGTTTTGCGCCACGCCATGAGTAAATAGATTGGTCATCATCACCTACGACCGTCAAACGACCACGTTCCCCCACCAGTAAACGAACCAACTCATATTGGCTAGTGTTGGTATCTTGATATTCATCGACCAGCAAATAACGAATACGAGACTGCCAGCGTTCACGCACTTCTTGATTGGTTTTCAGTAGCAATACTGGCATCGCAATCAGATCATCAAAATCGAGTGCGTTATAGGCTTTCATCTGTTTCTGATACATCTCAAAACAGAATGCAAACAACTGTTCTTGTTCACCTTGAGCCCTTGCTTTCGCTTGATCTGGCGTCAGCATGTCATTCTTCCAATTTGAGATGGTACTCATCAAAGAACGCAGCAGATCCTTATCACCATCGATCTGTGTTTCAGTTAGTTCTTTAAGTAGAGCTAACTGGTCTTGGTCATCAAACAGCGAGAAGCCCGCTTTCAAACCCAGCGCTTTGTATTCTCGGCGAATGATAGTTAAACCCATGGTATGGAACGTTGAAACGATCAGACCTTTAGATTCACCTTTACCCAGAGTTTGACCCACACGCTCTTTCATCTCGCGTGCCGCTTTATTGGTAAAGGTTACCGCTGCAATATTACGAGCCTTGTAGCCACACTCTTGAACCAAGTAAGCAATCTTGTTGGTGATAACACGTGTTTTACCCGATCCAGCGCCCGCTAATACTAAGCAGGGACCAGAAACATACTTCACGGCTTCATCTTGTCTTGGGTTCAGTCTCATTTGATTCTCAATTTGGTCTAGAGGGGCGAATTCAATTGCGCGCCTATAATAATGCTGCAACACCACGAATGCTACGTTCTCTTATACAAGATTTTTACGCGACTTGTGTAAAACTTTGTTGCACATGTGTATGGTTCTTGGGCTATAATGAATGAACGTTCATTCACTGGTGATGGAATAATGACAACTCATGCACCTCAGGATAAACGCCAACAAATACTTTCTGCCGCTGAAAAGCTCATTGCGGAGGTCGGCTTTCAAGGCCTTTCAATGCAAAAATTAGCCAAAGAGGCGGGAGTTGCTGCAGGCACTATCTACCGCTACTTCGACGATAAAGACCACTTGATAGATGATGTTCGAGTGCTCGTGACTCAACGAGTAGCAGATGCTGTTCAAGAAGGGGTTGATGATTCGGATCCAATTAAGCAACGCTACCGTACTATGTGGTTGAACATATGGAACTTAGCGGGAACGAACTTAGCCGCGATAAAAAATCGGGTTCAATATGACTCACTGCCCATCACAAATAGCCTAAACTTCAGGGAACTAGAACGTAAAATGTTTGCCCAAGTTGAGCTGCTATTTAATGAGGGTAAAGAGCAAGGACTGTTTAAACCACTTGATAATGAAGTATTAAGCGGCTTGAGCTTAGCGGCTAGTGTATCTCTAGCGCGAAAGCATTCTTTAGGATTTTACCAACTCGACGAGGCAGAACTAGAATCTGCAATAGAAGCCAGTTGGGATGCAATAATTAAACACTAGATCGGAGTTTTGACCATAATGAAAAAGTGGACTTTCTTCATGTTACTCATCGCTGTACTTCTTTTCGGCAGCGTTATTGGGTTCAACATGTTCAAACAACAAAAAATTGCTGAGTATATGGCCAACCGCCCTGAACCAGAGTTTCCAGTAACGGTTACTGAAGTTCAGCCGATCGACTGGGTTCCAGTAATTGAAGCTATCGGCTTCATCGAACCTAACCAAGGTGTCACGCTAGCGAATGAAACCAGCGGTGTTATTGACCAAATCTCTTTTGGTTCTGGTACTGATGTTAAAAATGACCAGCTTCTTGTTCGTCTTGATTCTGGCGTAGAAAAGGCAAACCTAAAGAGTTCTGAAGCTCGCCTGCCTGCGGCAAAAGCAAAATACAAACGCTACCAAGGCCTGTATAAGAAAGGTTCTATTTCAAAAGAAGCATACGATGAAGCAGAAGCAAACTACTACTCTCTATCTGCTGATATTGAAAGCCTAAAAGCATCTATCGAACGCCGTGAAATTCGTGCTCCTTTCGATGGCAAAGTGGGTATTCGTAACGTGTACCTTGGTCAATACCTGCAATCAGGTACAGATATCGTTCGTTTAGAAGATACCAGCGTGATGCGCCTACGCTTTACGGTATCTCAAACAGATATCTCTCGTATCAATGTTGGTCAGGCTATCGACATCTTTGTTGATGCTTACCCAGAGAAACCGTTTGAAGGCTCTATCAGTGCCATTGAACCCGCAGTAAGTATCCAAAGTGGTCTTATTCAAGTTCAAGCAGACATTCCAAACAATGATGGCAAGCTTCGTAGCGGCATGTTTGCGCGTGCTAACATCATTCTGCCTAAGCTAGAGAACCAAGTAACGTTGCCTCAAACAGCGATTACTTTCACTCTATATGGTGACAATGTTTACATCCTGACGGAAGAAGACGGCGTTCAACGTGTTGCTCAACATGTTGTAAAAGTAGGTGAGCGTACCGCTGAGATTGCACACATCCTTGAAGGCGTTAAAGCCGGCGATACGGTTGTAACTTCTGGCCAAGTACGTCTAAGTAACGGTGCCAAAGTTAAGGTTGTTGAAAGTGATGCAATCACTCCACCATCTGAAACACCTAAGCTGTAACTGGAGGCACAATGCGCTTTACTGATGTTTTTATTAAACGTCCAGTTCTAGCGGTATCCATCAGCTTTTTGATTGCTCTGCTTGGCTTACAAGCAATCTTCAAAATGCAGGTGCGTGAATACCCTGAAATGACGAATACCGTCGTAACCGTAACCACGAGTTACTACGGTGCAAGTGCCGATCTTATCCAAGGCTTTATCACCCAGCCCCTCGAACAAGCTGTGGCTCAAGCGGATAATATCGACTATATGACTTCTTCTTCTGTACTTGGTAGTTCTACTATTACCGTAAACATGAAGTTGAACACCGACCCGAATGCGGCACTGTCTGACATACTGGCCAAGACAAACTCGGTGCGTTCTCAGCTTCCAAAAGAAGCCGAAGATCCAACCGTAACTATGTCGACCGGTTCAACGACCGCGGTACTTTATATTGGTTTTACCAGTGATGAGCTCGTATCAAGCCAAATTACCGATTATCTAGAGCGTGTAATCAACCCGCAGCTATTTACGGTAAATGGTGTATCTAAAGTCGACCTATATGGTGGTATGAAATACGCACTGCGCGTATGGCTAGATCCATCAAAAATGGCAGCTGTTAACCTCACCGCTACTGATGTTATGTCGGTACTGGATGCCAACAACTACCAATCAGCGACAGGTCAAGCTACTGGCGAATTCGTTCTTTATAACGGCAGTGCCGATACGCAAGTATCAAACACTGAAGAGCTAGAGAACTTAGTCGTTAAAAGTGGTGAGGGTGAAATTATTCGCCTGTCTGACATCGCTAAGGTTTCTTTAGAAAAAAGCCACGATATTTACCGAGCGAGTGCAAACGGTAAGGAAGCGGTTGTTGCAGCAATTAACGCGGCACCAAGTGCGAACCCTATCAACATTGCCGCTGATGTCCTTGAGCTCCTACCTCAATTAGAGAAGAACCTTCCAAGTAACATCTCGATGAATATCATGTATGACTCGACTATTGCGATTAATGAATCCATTCAAGAGGTTATTAAAACCATTCTTGAAGCGGCATTAATTGTACTGGTCGTAATTACTTTGTTCTTAGGTTCATTCCGTGCGGTTCTTATCCCGATCGTTACTATCCCACTATCTCTAATTGGTGTGGCTATGGTAATGCAGGCGATGGGCTTCTCTTGGAACCTAATGACGCTACTGGCAATGGTACTGGCTATCGGCTTAGTAGTTGATGATGCCATCGTTGTATTGGAAAACGTCGACCGGCATATAAAATTAGGGGAGTCTCCTTTCCGAGCTGCCATCATTGGTACTCGTGAAATTGCAGTACCCGTTATCGCAATGACATTAACGCTAGGTGCAGTATATGCTCCTATCGCAATGATGGGTGGTATCACAGGCTCGTTGTTTAAAGAGTTTGCACTAACCCTTGCTGGTGCTGTTTTTGTATCGGGTATTGTGGCGTTAACGTTATCGCCAATGATGTGTTCAAAAATGCTCAAAGCTCACGCCGAGCCAAGCAAGTTTGAGCAGAAAGTACATAGCGTACTAGACGGCATGACCAATCGCTACGAGCGTATGCTTGGCGCGGTAATGCAGCATCGCCCAGTCTTCATTGGCTTCGCTATCATCGTATTTGCAAGTTTGCCACTGTTATTCAAGTTCATCCCTAGTGAGTTAGCACCTTCAGAAGATAAAGGTGTAATAATGCTTATGGGTACAGCACCTTCGAATGCGAACTTGGACTACATGCAAAACACCATGAATGACGTAAACAGCCTTCTGTCTGATCAGCCAGAAGTAGCGTATGCGCAGGTGTTTACAGGTGTTCCTAATGCAAACCAAGCTTTTGGTATCGCATCAATGGTTCCATGGAGTGAGCGTGAAGCAAGCCAGTCTGAAGTAGCAAACCGTGTTGGTAACTTGGTGAAAGATGTTCCTGGTATGGCCGTAACAGCCTTCCAAATGCCAGAACTTCCAGGTGCAGGTTCAGGCCTTCCTGTTCAGTTTGTTATTACAACACCGAACAGCTTCGAGAGCCTATTCCAAATTACGACAGAGATCTTAGCCGAAGTATCGACAAACCCGCTGTTCGTTTATTCAGATCTTGATTTGAATTACGACTCAGCAACCATGAAGATCCATATCGACAAAGACAAAGCGGGGGCTTACGGCGTGACGATGCAAGATATCGGTATCACTCTAGGTACTATGATGTCTGATGGTTACGTAAACCGTATCGACTTGAATGGTCGTTCTTACGAGGTTATCCCTCAAGTTGAACGTAAGTTCCGTCTAAACCCTGAATCGATGAACAACTACTATGTTCGTGGCGCAGATGGTAAAGCAATTCCTCTAGGCAGTTTAATCACGATTGATGTTGTGGCTGAGCCTCGCTCTCTTCCTCACTTCAACCAATTGAACTCGGCTACGATTGGTGCGGTACCGGCTCCAGGCGCTGCAATGGGTGATGCAATTGCGTGGTTTGAAGACACAGCTGCCAATAAGCTTCCAAGTGGCTATAACCATGACTACATGGGTGAAGCACGCCAATACGTAACAGAAGGTAGCGCACTTTACGCAACCTTTGGTTTAGCGTTGGCTATCATCTTCTTGGTATTGGCGATTCAGTTTGAATCTCTAAAAGATCCATTGGTTATCATGGTATCTGTACCACTGGCGATTTGTGGTGCCCTAATAGCTCTAGCTTGGGGTGCGGCGACGATGAACATCTACTCTCAAGTTGGTTTGATCACCTTGGTCGGCTTGATTACCAAGCACGGTATCTTGATCTGTGAGGTAGCGAAAGAAGAACAGCTACACAATCACAAGACTCGTATTGAAGCGGTAATGGAAGCGGCGAAGGTTCGTCTTCGTCCAATCCTGATGACAACGGCTGCGATGATCGCGGGTCTAATCCCACTGATGTACGCAAGTGGTGCGGGTGCAGCTCAGCGTTTCAGTATTGGTATCGTAATCGTTGCAGGTCTAGCGATTGGTACTATCTTCACACTATTTGTACTGCCAGTGATTTACAGCTACTTGGCTGAAAAACACAAACCTCTACCTGTATTTGTTGAAGACAAAGACCTAGAAAAGCTAGCTCGCGTCGATGAAGCAAAAGCAGCGCACAGAGAATTAGCTGATAATAAGTAATCACTAAGTCGTAATTACAATAAAAAGGCTACTTCGGTGGCCTTTTTTTGTACGCCATAGGCGACATATCAAGTGTGATTAAATAGAATAGTGATAAATATTCAGGAGTTTTAATTGATATGTTTGATCCAAAAAAACTAGAGCAGATTGCTAAGCAGATCCACGATTCTATGCCTCAACCAGTAAAAGAGCTTGGTTCAGACGTAGATCAAAAAGTTCGTCAGGTTATCCAAGGCCAACTGAACAAGCTAGACGTTGTAAGCCGTGAAGAATTTGATGTTCAAACACAAGTACTACTGCGCACTCGCCAAAAGCTGACTGAAATGGAACAAAAGCTAACGGACTTAGAAGCAAAGATTGCCGACAAGTAAGCGTAAAGCAAGAAAACTGAAAGGGTTGGTGTGAAAGCACCAACCCTTTTGTATTTCTGAAGATCAATCAAGAACTGAAAGTCGACGAAGACTGATCAAACAATGTTCATTTGATTGATTTTTAAGACTTTGTTACTAAAAGCAAAAAGGCTTGGTCAACGGCGACCAAGCCTTTTCATTAGATGTTGTGTTGCTTATTTATAACTCCAACCTGTAAGGAGTTAGTGATACTGCTTCGCTTTTTCTGCAATTTATCAGTATCTAAGCGACTAATTAACCGCCTACAGCGATACGCTTCATGTCGCTCATGTAGCTACGTAGCTCTTCACCAATGTACTCTACAGGGTGGTTACGGATAGCTTCGTTTACTTCAATTAGCTTAGCGTTATCAACTTGGTTAGATGTTTCACCTAGACCGCGGCCGATTACGTCAGTTGCTACTGAAGGCATGAACTTCTCACGTAGTAACGGTGTTGCTACGTTAGCGAATAGGTAGTTACCGTACTCAGCAGTATCTGAGATTACAACGTTCATTTCGTAAAGACGCTTACGAGCAACTGTGTTTGCGATTAGTGGAAGCTCATGTAGAGATTCGTAGTAAGCAGACTCATCGATGATACCAGATGCAGTCATAGCTTCGAATGCTAGCTCAACACCGGCACGAACCATCGCAACCATTAGGATACCGTTATCGAAGTACTCTTGCTCTGAGATTTCTACGTCAGAAGTTGGGTAGTTTTCGAATGCAGTTTCACCTGTCTCTTCACGCCAGCCTAGTAGGTTCACGTCATCATTCGCCCAGTCAGCCATCATAGTGCTAGAGAAGTGACCAGAGATGATGTCATCCATGTGCTTGTTGTAAAGCGGACGCATTAGGTCTTTAAGCTCTTCAGAAAGCTCAAACGCTTTAACTTTAGCTGGGTTAGATAGACGGTCCATCATGTGAGTTACGCCACCGAACTTAAGTGCTTCAGTGATCGTTTCCCAACCGTATTGTAGAAGTTTACCTGCGTAGCCTGGTTCGATGCCATCAGCAATCATCTTCTCGTAAGATACGATAGAGCCGGCTTGTAGCATGCCACATAGAATTGTTTGCTCACCCATAAGGTCAGATTTAACTTCAGCTACGAATGAAGACTCTAGGCAACCTGCACGGTGACCACCAGTACCTGCAGCCCAAGCTTTAGCGATATCCCAGCCTTCGCCTTTAGGGTCATTTTCTGGGTGAACAGCGATCAGTGTTGGAACACCGAAGCCACGCTTGTACTCTTCGCGAACTTCAGAACCAGGACACTTAGGCGCAACCATAACAACAGTAAGGTCAGAACGTAATTGCATGCCTTCTTCAACAACGTTAAAGCCGTGAGAGTAACCAAGAGCAGCGCCTTGCTTCATTAGAGGCATTACTGTTTCAACAACGTTTGTATGTTGCTTGTCTGGAGTAAGGTTGATAACTAGATCTGCTTGAGGGATTAGCGTTTCGTAGCTACCCACAACAAAGCCGTTTTCATCAGCGTTTTTGAATGATTGACGCTTTTCATCAATTGCCGCTTGGCGTAGAGCGTAAGATACGTCTAGGCCAGAATCACGCATGTTCAGACCTTGGTTTAGGCCTTGAGCACCACAACCAACAATTACGATTTTCTTACCTTCAAGATATTCAGCTTCTGTCGTGAATTCTTCACGATCCATAAAGCGGCAACGACCTAATTGGTCTAGTTGTTCACGAAGGTTTAATGTATTGAAATAGTTAGCCATTCTAGGGCACTCCTTTAAAAATAAGTCCGTAAGGTCGATATCTCTCTATCGAATGACTTCATACTAAAACAGACACTCCGTTGCTGAAAGTGATATATTCACAATTAGTTATTGCAATAAATGCAACATGGAAACGATCGCAAAACATGAACATAAAATCTCTACAATTATTTATACATTTATGTGATAGCAAGAGTTTCAGCAAAACCGCTGCTGCTATGCACGTCAGTCCTTCAGCACTTAGTCGTCAGGTACAAAAGCTTGAAGAAGAAACGGGGCAAGAATTGCTTATCAGAGATAACCGCAGTGTTGATCTCACTCCAGCAGGAAAGCACCTATTGCCAGTAGCATTAAGCATCGTTGGAGAGTGGCAGCAATACAATCTTCACCTGAAAGGTGGTGAGCAAGAACTTAAAGGTGAAATTCGCATATTTTGCTCGGTAACGGCTAGTTACAGCCACCTACCTGAGCTCATAACCGAATTCAGAGCTATTCATCCGTACATTGAATTTAAGCTCTCTACAGGCGATCCGGCTCAATCCATCGACAAGATTTTAAATGATGAAGCAGATATTGCTATCTCAGCGAAGCCAGACATTCTTCCCTCAAGATTAGAGTTCGAAACCATCAGCGATATACCACTGTCAGTCATCATCCCATCCGGTGTGAGTAGTTTTAGCCAGCAGCTGCAATCAGATAAACCAAACTGGAATGAAGTACCTTTTATCATCCCAGAAGCAGGTACTGCACGAGAACGTGCGAACGCATGGTTCAAAAAGATGAAGATAAAACCCAATATTTACGCTCAGGTATCTGGTCATGAAGCGATCGTCAGTATGGTTGCCCTTGGTTGTGGTGTTGGTATTGCGCCAGACGTTGTAATCAACAACAGTCCTGTGAGAGATAAAGTCGACCGCTTAAAAATTGAACCAATCAAGCCATTTGAATTAGGAGTGTGCTGTAAGCGATCGCAGTTAGAAAATCCGTTGATTAGAGCATTTTGGCAGGTAGCTGAAGGTAAATACCTCCAAGACTAGTTATCTATAAGTGATAACAAGCCGGTGTGGAGTCACAGATAAAGAGCACGTTAGTGCTCTTTTTTGTTTTTCTAAACGACAAATATGAAAAAAGCCCGCTGATTTCTCAGCGGGCTTTTCAATGGTGGTGGAGGGATAGGGATTTGAACCCTAGAACCGCTATTAACGGTTGCCGGTTTTCAAGACCGGTGCTTTCGACCACTCAGCCATCCCTCCAACAAATTGTCATCAATAGATTAGTACACTAAT
>NZ_JACJFF010000083.1:0-21869 GCF_014164465.1 Vibrio sp. SG41-7
CTATATCTAATCCGATCGTTATAGTTTTCATATGGACCTACCCTCAGTTAGATGATTGTGTTTAATATTCATCTTGGCGCATTGCGACGCCGTTTAGAAGGGTGGGTCCATTTCATTATTCCCTAGACTGACGAAGGAAGCAAGGAAGCAAGGAAGCAAGGAAGGAATCTCTAAAGAGCCAAATTACAGGCAATAAAAAAGGAGAACCGAAGTTCTCCTTTTCTTAAACCTTTAAGCTAACTCTAAATTATAGAGATGCTTTCGCTTTTTCAACTAGAACAGCAAATGCTGCTTTGTCGAATACTGCGATGTCAGCAAGAATCTTACGGTCGATCTCGATAGATGCTTTCTTAAGGCCATTGATGAAACGGCTGTAAGATAGACCATTTTGACGAGATGCCGCATTGATACGTGCAATCCAAAGTTGACGGAATTGACGTTTCTTGTTGCGACGGTCACGGTAAGCGTATTGACCAGCTTTGGTAACTGCTTGGAAAGCTACGCGGTAAACACGTGAACGTGCTCCGTAGTAACCTTTAGCTTGTTTTAGAACTTTCTTATGACGTGCACGAGCTTGTACACCACGTTTTACGCGAGGCATTATGCTTCTCCTAAACTAAACGAATTTATAAACTAAAAAGAATTAAGCGTATGGCATCATACGTAGAACTGCAGCCACTTCACATTTTGGAAGGATTGAGTTCGGACGAAGCTGACGCTTGTTCTTAGTAGTACGCTTAGTCAGGATGTGACGTTTACCAGCGTGCTTAAACTTAATACCACCAGCAGTTTTCTGGAAACGCTTAGCAGCACCTTTGTTGGTTTTCATCTTAGGCATGATGAATAACTCCGCATTGTTGAGTTGTTAATAACATAGTAATTAGGGCGAATAAAACCCTACAGCCTATGGCTGCAAGGTTTAATTACTTGTAAAGCCGTTAATTACTTCTTTTTAGGGGCCAACACCATGATCATCTGGCGACCTTCAATTCTCGTTGGGAAAGATTCGACAACTGCAAATTCTTCAGTATCGATTTTCAAACGATTAAGAACGTCAACACCGATTTCTTGGTGAGCCATTTCGCGGCCACGGAAGCGAATTGTTACCTTCACTTTGTTGCCGTCTTCAAGGAAACCAGTCAGGTTGCGTAGTTTTACCTGATAGTCTCCAATATCAGTTCCAGGTCGGAATTTAATTTCCTTGATCTGAACCTGCTTTTGCTTTTTCTTCTGCTCTTTCGCAGCTTTGCTCTTCTCGAAGAGGAACTTACCGTAGTCCATCACACGACAAACTGGCGGCTCGGCGTTAGGGCTGATCTCTACGAGATCCATACCAGCTTCATTTGCAGCTTCCATCGCTTCAGCGATTGTTACTACACCAACAGCTTCGCCGTCTGCGCCAGTTAGACGCACTTCACGAACGCCACGAATGTCACCGTTTAAACGGTGCTGGTTTTGTTTGGCCGGTTGTTGGCCACGTCTTCCGCCTTTAATAGCTATTCCTCCAGATTGAGCTTACGGTTTGAAACCTCGGCTTGGATGTATGAAATAAAGTCATCCACTTTAAATTTACCAAGGTCCTTACCTTTACGTGTACGTACTGCAATTTCGCCGGCTTCCATTTCTTGGTCACCACACACAAGCATGAACGGTACACGTTTCAAAGTATGTTCGCGGATTTTAAAGCCAATCTTCTCATTTCTCAAGTCTGCTTTGACTCTAAATCCACTTTTTTGCAGTTTTTTCGCAATTTCTTGTACATATTCAGACTGTTTGTCCGTAATGCCCATAACAATTGCTTGTTCTGGCGCCAACCACGTTGGGAAGAAGCCAGCGTATTCTTCAATAAGAATACCAATGAAGCGTTCTAGTGAACCTAAAATCGCGCGGTGGATCATAACTGGCGTGTGACGCTCGTTATCTTCACCTACGTAAGTTGCACCTAAACGTTCTGGTAATGCAAAATCGAGCTGCACTGTACCACATTGCCATGCGCGGTCCAAACAATCATGCAAAGTAAATTCAATCTTAGGTCCGTAGAACGCACCCTCGCCTTCTTGAATCTCGTATGCAATCTCCATCGCCTCAAGCGCTTGCTTAAGATCGGCCTCTGCACGGTCCCACATTTCGTCTGAACCTACGCGCTGTTCTGGACGAGTAGATAGCTTAACAACAATGTTTTCGAAACCGAAAGTTGTGTAAGTATCGTAAACCATTTCAATACAAGCTTTAACTTCTTGCTGAACTTGGTCTTCAGTACAGAATACGTGAGCATCATCTTGAGTGAAGCCACGAACACGCATAATGCCGTGAAGTGCGCCAGACGGCTCGTTACGGTGACATGAGCCGAACTCAGCCATACGTAGCGGTAGATCACGGTAAGATTTCAAACCTTGGTTGAAGATTTGAACGTGACCAGGACAGTTCATTGGCTTAATCGCGTATTCACGGTTCTCTGAAGAAGTAGTGAACATCGCTTCAGCGTACTTATCCCAGTGACCAGAACGTTCCCAAAGAACACGGTCCATCATTAATGGGCCTTTAACTTCTTGGTAATCGTACTCAGTCAGCTTCTGACGAATAAATACTTCTAGCTCACGGAAGATAGTCCAACCATTGTGATGCCAGAACACCATGCCTGGTGCTTCTTGCTGCATGTGGAATAGATCTAAGTGCTTACCGATTTTACGGTGATCACGCTTAGCCGCTTCTTCTAGGCGCACTAGGTGAGCCTTAAGCGCTTTTTTGTCGTGGAATGCAGTGCCGTAGATACGTTGAAGCATCTTGTTGTCACTGTTACCACGCCAGTAAGCACCCGCTACGTTAAGTAGCGTGAAGTGTTGGCAGAAGCCCATATGTGGAACGTGTGGACCACGACACATATCGATGTATTCTTCATGATGGTACAGGCCTGGACGATCGTCTTTAGAAACGTTCTCGTCCAAGATTTCGATTTTGTAAGTCTCGCCGCGAGCTTCGAATGCGTCACGCGCTTCCTGCCAGCTAACTTTCTTCTTAACAACCTGGTACTTGGTCTTCGCTAGCTCTTTCATACGCTTTTCAATCTTTTCTAGATCTTCTTGCGTTAGAGAGTGCTCAAGGTCGATATCGTAGTAGAAACCGTTATCGATGGTAGGACCGATCGCCATTTTCGCTTCTGGAAAAAGCTGCTTAATCGCGTGACCTAAAAGGTGAGCACAAGAGTGACGAACGATCTCAAGGCCATCGACTTCATCTTTAGCTGTGATGATTTCTAGGCTTGCATCGTTTTCGATAAGATCACAAGCATCAACACGCTCGCCGTCTACACGACCAGCAATGGTTGCTTTCGCAAGACCAGGACCGATTGATAGGGCAACATCTAGAGTTGATACAGGGTTGTCAAATTGACGCTGACTACCGTCAGGAAGAGTAATAATTGGCATTATTTGTCCTTTACAGTGGTGTTGCACACCAAGCAACACATGAAAATGTTTAATATATGTTTTTCAATCAACAAGTATGTCGATCGGAGATATATGCATAATAAAGATACCCACATAGAAGCAAATACAGATGCCCCATTTGTGAGTAGCCGAACATTGTAACGAAATTATATGAAATGACAATGTTAGTCCCACAGCGCCACAAAAACTACGTAACTTAAATGTCTCTTCTATATAGGACCTTTTAACACCCTAAGCTAACGTTCAATGATTGGTTCTTTGTCTCTATTTACAAACAAAAAAGCCGAACGGATAAGTTCGGCTTTAGAAATCGTACTGTCTTGTCTCTATTAATAGAAAGAGTAACTACTAACCGAGAGAGCAACTACGCACTCATGATTCTTGAGACGGCGTTGCGAATGTCTGAATCCGCCGCGTTCGCAGGCAAGCTGAATGAGATGTATTGGTCGCCGCGGAAGCTCATTGAGCGGTCGATTTCTGCTAGGCAGTGCACCATAGAGCCATCTACGATAAATGACAGCTCGATCTCTTTATTATTCATGAAGCCGCCGCTGCGAAACTCAATCTCTTGGTAACAGCCCGAACGAGAAGCAAAGCTGTTGCCTTTCAAGAAGCCCTTCTCTACGTCTGCTTTCACCATTGCCATACCCGATGCTTCCACGCCTTGGATGATTTTAGCCACTGTTGGCAGTGGGTGTACGGAGATAAAGTCACGGTCTTTAGGGTCAATCGCGAAGCCTATATCTAGGTTGGTTTCAACCCACACATGGCATTGGTTCATTTGTGCGTTCAACGCGGTGACTGGCGTTTCATCATTTAACTTAAGACGGAATGGAACCAGTTTGGTTTCACCCGGTTGGATAACGAAAGGCTCTACGGCTTGAATACGACCCAGTGAAAAGGTTTCGTAGCTGGTGCTGTCTTCCGTTTCTACTTTTACTTCTGTGTTGAGAACCAAGTTGATCAGGTCGATCTGTTGCTCAACGTCACCACCAACAATGTGAACATTGCCAGACAATTCTCCACCTTGGAAAACTTCAATATTATCTAAGACAGTATCAACCTTTGCTGCACCGATGCCCAACGAGGCCTTTAATTTCTTAAACATATTATTTCCCTTTCTAATTATCTGATTTACGAATAGTTATTGCGTGACAATTTGCGACACTTGCCTCACAGAATCAAGCAATTTGCCCCATCTATGTTGAATAAGGTCACATTGCCCGAGGAAATGTTGAAATCGTGAAAAATTCCGTTACTCTATTTGTATAGTCAAATAAGGTTTCATTATGTCGAAAGCGCCGCTCTACCTACAGATAAAACAGTTCATAGACGATAATATCAACAATGGTCACTGGCCAGTGGGTTACCAGATAACCACAGAACTCGAACTCACAGAGCAGTTCAATGTGAGTCGAATGACGGTCAATAAAGCCATTCGAGATCTGGTGTCTGAAGGCAAGCTCATCAGGAAACCAAGACTGGGGACTTTTGTTTGTGAACCAGACGAAAAAGCGCAATCTCCGCTGCTTGATATCAACAACATAGCGCAAGAGATCAAAGACCGAGGTCAAACGTATGCTAGCCAGGTTATCAAGCACAAGAGCATCAAGGCAGATGAAAGCACCGCGACACGGTTAGGTGTGATGATCAATGCCGAAGTATTCTATAGTGAAATCATCCACTTTGCTGACAACACACCGATTCAATTGGAAGCGCGCTGGGTGAACTCGCAAGCCGCACCAAAATACCTAGAGCAAGACTTTTCAACCTCTACACCCAATGAATACCTTTCAAAAAGCTGCCCGTTGAGTGCAATCGAGCACACGGTTGAAGCCATTATTCCTGACTCTCAAATCAGAACGTCACTAAAGCTATCTGAATCAGAGCCTTGCCTACTTTTGAATAGAAGAACATGGAGTAAAGAGCGCCTCATCAGCTTTGCATTGCTCTACCATCCTGGTTCTAAGTACAAATTAAGCTCCAAGATACTTCTAAATTAAAGAACATCATCCTGATCGCCGATCACATTTTTGCAACATCGACTTGATTCGGGTCAGCGTTTAGCCTATTTATTTGTATATACATTTAATGTTTAGCAAAGATCTAGGTGATTATGAATTTGATCCTCAAAAACGCACGAGTGGTCTCCATGAGTTCGGGAGTCGACGGTTATCAGCCCTCCTCTCCTCAAGATATCGTTATCGAAAGCGGTAAAATCGTGTCCATCTCTTGTTCAAACCAAGACGTACTTGCTTCTGAGTTAGAACAAGTAAGTATTGATGGTTCTTTGGATTACATCACCTATGATTGCAAAAACAAGTTAGTCACCCCTGGGCTGATTGATTGCCACACTCACCTCGTATTTGCGGGTAATCGTGCCAATGAATTTGAGCAGCGTTTGAATGGTGTGTCTTACACCGACATCGCCAAGCAAGGCGGTGGTATTTTAGCGACAGTAACCGCAACGCGCGCAGCACAAGAATCTGAACTGGTTGAAATGGCACTACCTAGGCTCGATGGCCTACTAAGAAGTGGCGTAACCAGCATCGAAGTAAAATCCGGCTATGGTTTAACTCTTGAAGATGAGCTCAAGATGTTACGTGCAGCCAAAGCGTTAGAGAATCATCGCCGAATTAAGATCACCACCACTCTCCTTGCAGCCCATGCTGTGCCACCCGAATATAAAGAACAACCGGACAGCTATATCGATCTGGTTTGCCAAGAGATCATTCCTAAAGCTGCAGAGCAAGGCCTAGCCGATGCGGTTGACGTGTTCTGTGAATCTATCGGCTTCAACCTTGAACAAACCGAACGTGTCTTTGCAGCAGCCAAAGCGCATGGGCTAGCGATTAAAGGCCACACTGAACAACTTTCGAATATGGGTGGCAGCGCGCTTGCAGCTAAATACGGCGCACTCTCTGTTGACCATGTCGAATACCTTGATGAAATAGGAGTCAAAGCACTGGCGGAATCAGGCACCGTTGCCACCTTGCTACCCGGTGCTTTCTACTTCCTGAAAGAGACTCAACAGCCGCCAGTCGCCCTACTTCGTGAACACAACATTCCAATGGCGATAGCGACCGACTTAAACCCCGGCACTTCTCCTTTTGCTGACTTAACACTAATGATGAACATGAGCTGCACCCTGTTTGGTACGACGCCTGAAGAAGCGCTACGCGGTGTAACTTGTCATGCTGCGGCTGCCATTGGCGAATCACAAACCAAAGGCAGAATTGAAATTGGTTATGCCGCTGATTTGGCTATCTGGAATATCGTTCACCCTGCCGACTTAAGCTATCAAGTTGGTGTTCCTCATCTGCATAAACGCATTGTTAATGGCGAGGTATGTCATGACTCAATCTAAATCCAACAGCATTCAAAAGAACGCAGAAACCGTACATAACTTCGTGTGGACTGGGCGTAATGATCTTGAAGATGGCGCACTCGGCACCCGCGTTCATCACATTACCAAGCAAGTGCAAAGTAGCGATTTAAGTAACGAGCTTACTGATGGCGCTATCGCCTTGGTAGGCTTTGCCAGCGATGCCGGTGTTGCAAGGAATAAAGGACGCGTGGGCGCGAAACAAGCACCCAACCTGATTCGCCAAGCGTTGGCTAATATGGCTTGGCACAGTGACGCGCACATCGCGGATCTTGGTGATATCGAATGTAATGATGGCCAGCTCGAAGTCAGCCAAAAACAGTGTGCGTCTGTAATTGCTAATGCTTTATCAACCAACAAAGTGATTACCCTTGGCGGTGGTCACGAGGTTGCTTGGGCATCGTTCCAAGGTCTTGCGGAACATCTAAATAAAATTCAATCAGAGCACAAACCTAAGATCGGTATCGTCAATTTTGATGCTCACTTTGATCTTCGCGAATTTGAAAGCAACATTACTGATATTAAACCGAGTTCAGGTACGCCTTTCAACCAGATTAGCGATTACTGCCATACACATCAGTGGCCTTTTCATTACGCTTGTCTTGGTGTGAGTGCGGCTAGTAATACCAAAGCGCTGTTTAATAAAGCAGACCAACTGGGCGTTTGGTATGAACACGACCGCAACATGACCCAAGTAAACCAAGTCGCTCAACTGGTTAAGTTACAAAAATTCATCGCTGAGTGTGATTACCTCTATCTCACTATCGATCTAGACGTATTTCCAGCGGCGACTGCGCCGGGCGTCAGTGCACCAGCGGCAAGAGGCGTGAGCTATGAAGCACTCGCTCCTTTTCTAGAACAGATTTTCCAACACAGTGAAAAACTCATTATCGCGGACATTGCGGAATACAACCCAGACTACGACGTCGATGGCCAAACGGCTCGATTGGCGGCACGTTTGTGTTGGGATATTGCCTCTGCAATGGCCAGCGACTAATCCAGCTATACCGATAACTACAACTACAACTACAACGATATAACGTGAAACAGAAGGAATTCCAAAATGACGGAACACCACAACAGTGACCCTCGTCTCGACACGACTCGCGAAATTCGCGCACCTCATGGCACCACATTGCGCGCTAAATCTTGGTTAACAGAAGCACCACTGCGTATGCTGATGAATAACCTAGACCCTGATGTGGCAGAACATCCACATGCACTGGTTGTGTATGGCGGTATCGGTCGCGCGGCACGTGATTGGAAATGTTATGACAAGATTGTTGAAGTATTAGAGCGTTTAGAAGACGACCAAACGTTGCTTGTTCAATCAGGTAAACCTGTAGGTGTGTTCCCAACTCATAAAAACGCACCTCGCGTACTGATCGCGAACTCAAACCTTGTTCCACACTGGGCGAACTGGGAACACTTCAACGAGCTCGATAAAGAAGGCTTGATGATGTACGGCCAAATGACCGCAGGTAGCTGGATTTACATTGGCTCTCAAGGCATCGTTCAAGGTACTTACGAAACATTTGTTGCTATCGCGAAGAAACATTTCCAAGGTGAAGCAAACGGCAAGTGGGTTCTAACGGGTGGTCTTGGCGGTATGGGCGGTGCTCAACCTCTCGCAGCGACTATGGCTGGCTTTTCAATGATCGCGGTTGAATGTGATGAATCACGAATCGATTACCGCTTGCGTACTGGCTATGTCGACAAAAAAGCCACCAGCATCGATGAAGCGATGGCAATGATTAAAGAATCAGACACACCTATCTCTGTTGGCCTACTCGGTAACGCAGCAGACGTATTCCCAGAGCTTGTTGAACGCAATATCACGCCAGACGTAGTGACTGACCAAACCTCTGCCCACGATCCGCTGAACGGCTACTTGCCGCAAGGTTGGACGATGGAGAAAGCGGCGCAAGAACGTTTAATTGATGAAGCGAAAGTAGTGAAAGCCGCTAAGCAATCAATGGCGATTCAAGTTCAAGCTATGTTAGATCTTCAGTACCGTGGCGCTGCGACCGTCGATTACGGCAACAACATTCGCCAAATGGCACTTGAAGAAGGTGTGGAAAACGCGTTTGATTTTCCAGGCTTCGTTCCTGCATATATACGACCTTTATTTTGTGAAGGCGTCGGTCCGTTCCGTTGGGCTGCCCTATCTGGTGACCCAGAAGACATCTACAAAACAGACCAAAAAGTAAAAGAACTGATTCCAGATAACCCACATCTACACAACTGGCTAGATATGGCGCGTGAACGCATTCAGTTCCAAGGCTTACCCGCTCGTATTTGTTGGGTTGGTTTGAAAGATCGTGAACGTTTAGGCCAAGCATTCAATGAAATGGTTAAAAATGGCGAACTAAAAGCACCAGTTGTTATCGGTCGTGACCACCTAGATTCAGGCTCAGTAGCGAGCCCGAACCGCGAAACAGAAGGCATGATGGATGGATCAGATGCCGTATCAGATTGGCCTCTATTGAATGCTCTGCTAAATACTGCAGGCGGCGCAACATGGGTTTCTCTCCACCACGGTGGCGGCGTTGGCATGGGCTTCTCACAACACTCCGGAATGGTGATTTGTTGTGACGGCAGTGAAGATGCATCACAGCGCATTGCTCGTGTACTTCACAACGACCCAGCAACAGGCGTTATGCGTCATGCTGATGCGGGTTACGATATTGCCAAGCAGTGTGCTAAAGAGCAGAAGCTTGATTTACCTATGCTAAACGAAGAACTTCGTCGCCTTTAATGTCTGGAGAGAACATGTTGAATTTATTACTTAAACCAGGACTTCTTGGCCTACCTGAACTTCGTAAGATTAGCCGTAGCCCTGTGAACTTATCACTCGATCCAGCAGCGATTCCTGATATAGAAGCGAGCATGCACGTAGTCGAACAAGTGATTGCTGAAGATCGCACTGTGTATGGCATCAATACGGGTTTTGGCTTGCTAGCAAATACCAAAATTGCCCCTGAAGATTTAGAAGTACTACAGAAAAGTATCGTGCTTTCCCACGCAGCGGGCATCGGCAAGTTCATGTCTGATGAAACTGTGCGCTTGATGATGGTACTTAAGATTAACAGCTTGTCTCGTGGTTACTCGGGTATCCGACTCAAGGTAATCAACGCTCTTATCGATCTAGTAAACGCGCAGGTTTACCCATGTGTTCCACAGAAAGGTTCAGTAGGAGCTTCTGGAGATCTCGCTCCCCTTGCACACATGAGTACCGTTCTGCTAGGTGAAGGCCAAGCACGTCACAACGGCAAAATCATCACGGGCTTAGAAGCAATGCAGATCGCAGGCTTGGAGCCAATCACACTTGCTCCGAAAGAAGGCTTAGCTCTGTTGAACGGCACACAAGCATCGACAGCCTTTGCATTAGAAGGTCTGTTCGCAGCTGAAGACTTGTTTGCGTCTGCAACCGTGTGTGGCGCGATGTCTGTTGAAGCCGCGCTGGGTAGTCGTCGTCCGTTTGATCCTCGCATACACCGCGTTCGTGGTCATCGTGGTCAAATGGATGCAGCACTTGCTTACCGCCATATGCTTGATCAAAAGAGTGAGATTGGTGAATCACACACTTGTTGTGAAAAGGTTCAAGACCCTTACTCGCTGCGTTGCCAGCCTCAAGTGATGGGGGCGTGTTTACAGCAGATTCGTAATTCAGCAGAAACCTTAAACATTGAAGCAAATGCCGTATCCGACAACCCACTTGTTTTCGCTGACGATGGCGACATCATTTCGGGCGGTAACTTCCACGCAGAACCTGTCGCAATGGCAGCCGATAACCTTGCACTAGCGATAGCTGAAATCGGTAGCTTGTCAGAGCGTAGAATGGCGTTGTTGATTGATAGTGCGCTAAGCAAACTTCCACCTTTCTTGGTCGATAACGGCGGCGTGAACTCGGGCTTTATGATTGCTCAAGTAACGTCTGCAGCACTCGCTAGTGAGAACAAAACCTTGGCTCATCCGGCGTCAATAGACAGCCTACCTACTTCTGCAAACCAAGAAGACCACGTATCAATGGCCACCTTTGCCGCTCGTAGGCTTAGATACATGGCTGAAAACACCCGTGGGATATTGGCAGTAGAATATTTAGCAGCAGCACAAGGGCTAGACTTCCGCGCTCCGAATCTATCTTCTCCTCGTGTGGAAGAAGCGAAACAGATTCTGCGTGAAAAAGTCAGCTTTTACGACAAAGACAGATATTTTGCTCCGGATATTGAACAAGCGAACTTATTGCTCAAATTATCCGTTCATAATCACCTAATGCCAGAAGGCACTTTGTGTAGCTTTTAAAGCAAAAACATTCTGAACAACACCCATTAGAGTGTCATATAAACAAGGGCTATTAATTAGCCCTTGTTGCATTGAGCCAAAGGCCATATCTCCCTTCAAATCGTCACATACCATCCAACGTATTTATCTAATTGACTGATATATAAGCAAAGTTAACTGGATAGACCATTAGAACGAAGTTAGTTAGCTATAATCCACCCCAGATTTGATGACTAATAGCGATACTATGTTTCTGACACCTTACTTTTCTACTGAAGACAATCAATTTCAATTCACTCGTGAACAGGCTAGCCACTTTGCTAAAAAAGTAGCCGCTGACTTCAACCCAATTCACGATGAAGACAACAAGCGCTTCTGCGTGCCTGGCGATCTTTTGTTTGCAGTACTTCTGCAAAAAGAAGGCATCAGCCAAAAAATGCGTTTTGATTTTTCAGGTATGGTGGGTAACGGTATTGCGCTAAGCGTTGACAACAAATGTGAGAAAGAAAGCTCACTGGTTGACGAGAAAGGCAAAGAGTACCTGCACATGTCTTGTGAAGGTGAAAAGAGCTACGATCAAGCATTCATCGAACACGTAGTAACAAACTACGTTAAGTTCTCTGGCATGAACTTCCCACACATCATGGTCCCTCTTATGGAAGAGCAACAGATGATGATCAACTGCCAACGTCCTCTTGTGATTTACGAGAGCATGGAAGTTGAATTTACTCGCCTAGACCTATCTCACCCAGAAGTAGAATTCTCTGGTGCGACTTTTGATGTTGAAGGCAAGCGTGGCATCGTGACACTGAACTTCGATTTCAAAGAAGACGGCGAAGTTGTCGGTAAAGGCGTGAAACGCATGGTAGCAAGTGGCCTTAAGCCATACGACCAAGCTTCTGTAGACGACCTAGTAAACCGCTTCAACGAGCGTAAAGAGATGTTTCTAGCTCAGTTCGCAGCTGCCGCTTAATCAGCATCCTTATTTACACATCTCGATGTAAATAAGCTCTAGAATAAGATCAATAAAGCCCAGCTTGATATCCTCAAGCTGGGCTTTTTTAGTACGTAACCATCAGTCACATAGTTTCGATGGTTATCCATTAAGCTTTAGTGATGGAAATGATTTTCGTACAATCAAACCACCGAAAAGGACGAGTAACCATTGCCAAGCCAGTGAACCACCGCTGCCACCGCCTGAGCTTTTTGCGTTCTGCGTGCCCTCAGACTTAGATATCTTTATCTCATCGGTATAAGCAAAGTTTTTGATCGTAACTCTGTCATCCCCGTAAGAGCCATACCAATCTTTCACATATTTAATCATAAGACTGTTGTTGGAATCCCTAACCATCGGCAGGTTCACTGAACCAGAAAGCTGACCTGATTCTTTATCGAATTCTTGACCGTTGATATAGAGCTCAAGGTAATCATGATCCAACTCAGACGATACCGTCACATCGAAAGAGACTGTCCCGGTCGGTATACCCTCTACAACCAACATTGTCGATTCGCTGCTACCTATTGATGGAGAGACGATTGTTGATCCTTCGGTACCCCACGCTTGTGTGCTGTAGACGCCACTGTTTGGTATGCTGACATAAGAGTTCACAGTATTCGTTACAGATCTCGCCCCTATAACAGAAACCGTTGAAGTAACCGTGCCTACCAACAAGTCAGTGTCAACATTAATACCAAATTCATGTTCACCGATTGAGTTTAGGTCGTAACTAACCACAACTTCACAGCTTTGCCCTACAGTTAAAATGCTACATCCGTTGTCTGTTATAACAGTATCATTACCTGAAATTGGATAAACACGGTTTACTGCAATGTTTTGATCAGATTTATTTGTGAATTCAAAGGTATGTGAAATAGGCGCCAATAATTTTGCTCCTAGCATTTCAATTTGACGGTAACTAAACCCTGCTTTCTGCTCATCAATCCAATCATCAAAGTGGCTAATGTTAGTATAGACACCGTAAGCGTTAGCTTCTGCACATCCTTTACCCCAGCTCACAATACCCAGTTGTTCATACGTTCCATTGGTCGAAACAACAATTGGACCGCCACTGTCACCCTGACACGAATCATAACCACCATCACTGTAACCCGCACAGAACGCGTCGCTACCAATAGAAGAGTAGCCACTGTAAGGAACAGTATTGCATTGGTACTGATTAACAAGGGGAACATTAACTTGATACAATTCACTCTTCGATGAATACCCATCGGATGCGTCCTGATCACCCCAGCCCATGACCGTTAGCATTTGACCATCATTCAGGTTACCGCGAACATAACCATCAACGAGATTAACCACAAACTCAGCTGGCTTTTCTACGAGCTCAATAATGGCTATATCATTGCCTGTCGCTACAGAGTTGTAATATTCATGTACATAAATATTATCAACAGCGTATCGATGTTGTGCAGCTTGAGAGGCAGAAAGGTTTGATACGCCAATCACCACATCTAGATCTTCACGACCATTACCTTCCACACAGTGAGCGGCAGTTAATACATATCGCTCACCAATGAAGCTCGCACCACAAAACTGACCGTCATAAGCGTTCACGTTCCTTGAGACTAGCGCAGCCATAAATGGCCAATTCTCTTGTGTTGCTTCTTTACCATTTATAATTCGAGCTGAAACATCTGCCAACACCGACGTTGAAGACAGACTCACTACACAGACACCTAGCGACAACCATTTCGCCTGAACAATTTTCATTACCTAGCCTTTATTCATTTTAATAATGAAGCGCAGACTATTTTATAAAAAATCAATATGAAACCCAAATCACATTAATTTGTGATATAGATCAACCAAACGATAATAATTCTTATCTAAATGGTCAATTGTATCTGAATCCACATCAGATCCAGCGCCTAACCTTTTGTTTGTAATCAACATATTCCGCACCGAATAATTGCTCTAGAGCGCGTTCTTCTGGCTTAATTTGGAACTGATTCATGTAGATTACGAATACAAAACTGAGTAAGACACTGAACAGGTTTTGGAAGAAGTAACCAAAGCAAAATAGCAGGATAAACAACCCTAGATACATTGGATTTCGCGTGTAGCCAAAGATTCCACTGTCCACGACTGCAGACGCGGTTTCGACTTTAATCGGGTTAACGGTGGTTTTCTGTTTTCGGAATTCCCATATGCCTGATATTCCAATCACACCACTCAATATGATCCCGACGCCTAGCACAACCATTCCATAAGGTAATGCCAGTGTCCCTTGGCTCAACTGCTGAGCACAGAAGTATGATGCTACGAATACAATAATGAACAGTGCAACGGGTGGTACTTTTAATTCTAGAAATTTCATACTTTTCCTTATTAACATTCCTTTGTTAGTTTAGAAAAAAGCCCAGCAATTGCTGGGCTAAATGTATTAAAGAATTTTTGCTAGCGCCTGTAATGGGTGAGCAAGTTTCTCTCCTTCAAAACGCTTCACTTGGCTACGGCAAGAATAACCCGTCACCAAACAACGATCTTTTGGTAAGTCCTGCATTTGAGGTTTCCAGCTTAAACCGTATATGTCTTTCGACATTTGCAGTTTATCCACTTCATGGCCGAAAGTACCCGCCATACCACAACAGCCGACAGGAACGCTGGTTAACGCAGCACCAAAGTGTTTAAAGATAGCGCCCCACTCTTTTTCCGCATTTGGCATCTTGGTCTTCTCTGTACAGTGAGCGAACAAGTACCACATCTCTTCACTTGCTGAGCGCGCTTCGAACTCACCTAACGATGGCATTAACCATTCATGAACGGTGAGCACATCAAAGTCGCCACGCTTGTCACCTAAGATCTCGACGTATTCATCGCGATAACAAAGTACCAGTGCAGGATCAACACCCACCAAAGGAATACCGATATCCGCCACCATCGACAAGAAATCCGATGTAGATTTCGCCTCACGAGCAAAACGATTTAAGAAGCCCTTAATGTGCAGCGCTTTTCCATTGGGTTTGAACGGCAGCAGTACCGGTGTTTTACCAAGCTTCTGAGCCAGAGTAACGAAATCTTCGACTACCTCTGCATCATAAAAGCTAGTAAACGGGTCTTGAACGATAAGTACATGCTGTTTCTTCTGCTCAGAAGACAAGCCTTCTAAGTACTGTAAGTCGAAGAGTTGCAGTTCTTTACTCGCCAGACGATTTTTTAGCGTAGGCACCGACATCAATGGTGCATCAACATAACCGACTGTTTTAGCCGTTGCGGTTTGTATCCACTTTTGACCCAATGCTGCGTTAACAACCTTTGGTGCTTTCGCCATTAACGGCAGCATGGTTTCAATGTTGGCAACTAAATAGTCTTTTGCTGGGCGCTGATAACGCGAGTAATAGATGTTCAAGAATCGAGAACGGAAACTCGGCACATCGACTTTAATCGGACACTGGCTCGCACACGCTTTACATGCAAGACAACCATTCATCGCTTCGTGAACTTCATGCGAGAAATCGTATTCATGGCGTTTGTTCATCGTGTTACGAACACGCTCAACCATGGTTTTAACCGGAGTATTGTCCTTCAGCGCTTCCTGCTCTAAATCGAGAATATCGACGCCTTGTTCCGTTAACTGACGCAACCACTCTCTTACCAAACCTGCGCGGCCTTTTGGTGAATGACGACGGTCTGCAGTGACTTTCATCGAAGGACACATTGGCGAGCTCGTATCGTAGTTGAAGCACAAGCCGTTACCGTTACATTCCATGGCTTGTTTGAAGCTATCACGAACTTGTACGTCGATCTGACGGTCGTAGAAGCCGCGCTTGGTATCGGTGACTTTCACCAATTCAGCGTCGCTTTCTAACGGCGTACAGATCTTGCCTGGGTTCATCTTGTTGTGCGGGTCAAAGGCTGCTTTAACACGTCTTAACTCAGTAAACAGCTCTTCACCAAAGAAGTCAGGGCCATACTCAGAACGGAAACCTTTACCGTGCTCACCCCACATCAAGCCGCCGTATTTAGCCACCAGCTTAACCACTTCATCAGAGACTTCGTGCATCAGTGCTTCTTGCATCGGGTCACACAGATCAAGTGCCGGACGAACGTGTAATACGCCCGCATCAACGTGACCAAACATGCCGTAGTTGAGCTCTTTTGAATCGAGCAGCACTCTAAATTCAGAGATGAAGTCGGCCAAGTTTTCCGGTGGTACACAGGTATCTTCAGCAAAAGCGACTGGCTTAGCTCGACCTTTCGCCGCACCTAACAGACCCACCGCTTTTTTACGCATGTTGTAAATTCGGCCAATGCTCGCCAAATCGCTGCATACTTGGAAACCAATCACACCGGCTTCTTCGGTTTCAAGCATGCTTTCAAGTTGTGCAGTCAGCGCTTGAACTTGTTGTTCAACTTCTGCTTCATCTTGGCCTGCAAACTCAACCATGTTGATGCCAAGCATCTCTTTATTGGGAACATCCATAAGCAGGTCGCTCACGGTGTGCCAAACGATGTCTTGCTTTGCTAGGTTCAATACTCTTGAATCAACCGTTTCTACAGACAGCGCTTTCGCTTCTACCATGAACGGCGCATTACGCAGCGCAGAGTCGAACGTGTTGTATTTCACGTTGACCAGCGTTCGCGCTTTGGGAATCGGCGTTAGGTTGAGCTTTGCTTCCGTAATGAAGGCTAATGAGCCCTCTGCACCACATAGGACGCGAGTCAGATCAAAGCTGTCGTCTTGTTCGTTGATTGCGTTCTTTAGGTCGTAACCTGTTAAGAAGCGGTTCAATGGTGGGAATTTATTAAGAATTTGAGCGCGCTTGTCTCGACAAACTGCCTCAGTAACCGCAAGGGCATGGTGAGCAAATTCACCCTCAACTGGCAAGCCGTGTGATAAATCAGACTCTAAACAAGAACCATCCGCGAACACCGCTTGTAGCGACAACACATGGTCAGACGTTTTTCCGTACTTCAACGACCCTTGGCCCGAAGCATCGGTATTGATCATGCCACCTAAGGTTGCTCGGTTACTGGTAGAAAGGTCTGGAGAGAAAAAATAACCGTAGGGACGTACCGCATCATTCAATTGGTCTTTAACGACGCCAGACTGAACTCTTACCCAGCCCTCTTTCTCGTTAATCTCAAGAACCTTATTCATGTATCGTGAAAGGTCAACCACGATACCTTTCGTCAACGATTGTCCGTTAGTTCCGGTACCGCCGCCACGAGGGGAAAAGGTCACGCGTTCGTAAGCGGATTTAGCACCCACCTGACCGAGCAACACAACGTCTTGAGTTGTTTTAGGAAGTATGACCGCCTGCGGCAATTGCTGATAGACACTGTTATCAGTCGCCACAGCCAAACGGCTAGAATATTGAGATTCAATGTCGCCAGTAAAGCCCGCTGTTTTTAGTTCATCTAAAAAGCGTACGACTACTGGATCGACATCAGCATTAAGTTGAAGTCTTGGTAACATTTGCTTCCTGCCCCTACTTCGCTGATCCAATCAGCATTGGGTTATCTGAGATTTTTAATAATTTTCTTTGAATTTCGTCACTTTACTACTATTAAGATCATATAAAAAGGTGATCAAATCAGAATCTCAGTGCAAGAATGGAGAAATAGTCACTTTCGTCTTAATTCAGTCCAATATACTGAATAACATTTTGTTTAAGACATCTCCATGAGCACATCACAATGAAAAAAAACAAAACAGTCACAACTGAAGATATTCTTCTTAAGCTATGCCAATCAGTCTCAAGCGTACTCACTTCAGCGACGGCTTCTCAGGTGTCCTATTCAGCTATGGTTCAAAAGATCAACAAGACAAGTCTGAAGCCAGACTTTGGTTGTTTCGTCTTATTTGACGGTGGCTTTTCTGGTCTTGTTGTCATCAATTTTACGTCTAAAGCCGCGCTAGAGATCTATACCAATTACATGCGTAACATGGGTATGCCAGAAGATGAGCTGGCGGTACTGCACACTTCAGACGAAGTGGGCGATGTTTTAGGTGAGTTAATGAACCAGTTAGTTGGTGATTTCACCAATAAGATCCGTAAAGAACTGCAAACCAACATCACACAGAACCAACCGAAAATGCTGGCATTGAACAAGCAAGTAAACCTATCTGTTGATACTAACCTCGATCGTCCACAAGCCCGTCGTGTGACCTTCTCGACAGCAAACAACAACATCTTCTATCTAGAGCTTGCAATGGATAAGACAGAATTCATCCAATTGGAAGAATTTGAGATCGCTGAAGACGAATGCCCAGACAGTATTCTTGAGGCTACTCAGAAAAAAATGCAGGAAGCGAATAAGCCCGCTCAAAGTTCAGGTAATGATTCTGCAGCCGATCTACTCGATGAACTTGGTATCTAGTTTGCTAATGCTCTAGTTAATCCGGAAAATCGTGTCACTAACGCCATCAATACGCTTGATGGCGTTTTTGTATTACCCAGAAGCCATCTCTTCCATCCTTCATAAATGGCTCACCGCGTAATAACAAATGACTTTTGACTTTGCTGTTACCTGCCAAAACATGTAAAATGTCGGACTTTTCAAAATTTGCGGTAATGATTAAGTAGTCGATGGATAAGAAAAAAGCCCTAAAGAAAATTGCCAAGTGCCTTGAGCTTGGAAATTCTGCGAACGTCAATGAAGCGGCCAATGCGATAAAAATGGCGCATAACTTGATGCTGAAATATGGTCTCGAGAAAGACGATATTGAATTTATCAAGATGGGGAAAACTCAGTCCAGTCACCTGTTACCTGCAAATATCAGCTCTACACTGCTGCGTGTTATTCGCGGTATTAACACCAAGTTTGGCGTAGAAGCCGTATTACTGAACCACAAAGGCCTTAAGCGTGTGGAGTTCATTGGTGAAGCTGATCGAGCAATCTTTGCTGCCTTTGCTTTCGATATTATTTATCGCGAATTGAACGAGCATACGGGTCAATTCAGAAACAGCTTTGCAGGATCTGGTACAGGAACTCTCGAAGTCACTCGTCGTGTGAACTCTTACGTCTCTGGTTGGGTAGAAGGTGCGCTTGAAAAGTTGCCAATCATTACCCCGGACGACGAGTCAAACAACAAAATCAATAACTACATTGATAAAGAATTTGAAAATATTGACCGTGAAACCTTCAAACAACAACTCAGAGAAGCGATGAAAAACCTCACCGCTGACTATGAAGTTGGTTTGAAGAAAGGTCGTAAGCTTTCGGTAAACCGCCCTGTTGGCGGAACTCAAGCGGCTAAAAAAATCACCAAATCGTAGAGCATGCCATTTAGCTAAATCATAATGCTTGCTCTTTACATTTCCTCAGCACATTGTTAAAACCATCAATAATACTTATAGGACTATATGTTTGTCATTCGCAATCCATGCGTTTGACAGAAGTACATGATGGAGAAATACGTTGAAAAAAATCACACTAGCCCTAGCGCTTACTGTCGCTCTAACGGGTTGTCAGGCAACTCAACGCCAAAATGCTACAACAGGCGAATCTGAGACGAACTCTGCAACTCAAGGCGCTCTAATTGGTGCAATCGCTGGTGCCGTTGCTGGTGCTGCTACTGGTGACGATTCTAAAGATCGCCGTAAACGTGCACTCATCGGTGCTGCTGGTGGCGCCGCAGTTGGTGGTGGTATCGGTTACTACTTCGACCAACAAGAAGCTGCACTTCGTGAAGAACTCATGAACTCTGGTGTTCAAGTTGAACGCGTTGGTGAGAACCAGCTTCTACTTCGCCTAGAAAACGGCATTGGTTTTGGTTCTGGCTCTTACGCTTTAGAGTCTAGTATTCACAACACACTTCGCGGTGTTGCTCGTATCTTAGTTGAATACCCAGACACTAGCCTAGTGATCGACGGTCACACTGACAGCACTGGCAGCGAGTCGTCTAACCAAATCCTTTCTGAGCGTCGTGCTGAATCTGTTCGTGCATTCTTGATCTCTCAAGACGTTGCTGCAGGTCGTGCCATTGCTCGTGGTAACGGTGAACGTTACCCTCTATGTGACAACAACACGTCTCAAGGTCGCGCTTGTAACCGTCGCGTAGAAATTCAAATATTGCCGCTTAAGTAGCACGGTTAAAGCCCAGTTACCTTTATCTATTGAATTAACCACTATATAGTTGCTTGTCATTCGTATCGCTTATTTTAAGCGTTACGACTTAACGCTCAGCCACATAGCGTATTCATACTGACATATCGATTCTGGGCTTTTTACGAGACTTATCTTTTGCTGATCCTATCCAACATTCTGTCATCATCACTTCTTAGAGCTCTATTTCTAGCCCTCATCTTTTCCACAATACCGTTGTCCACCACACATTTCGTGCACGCAGAAAGCAGTGATGAATTTTCATTAGCTCCACAATTTCAAGAGTCACAACCTCAAGATCCAGTTTCTCAATACCAATTAGCTCAAGCTTATGAATCGGGTATCGACGTTCCTGTTAGCACTAGTGATGCATTGTATTGGTACACGCAGTCAGCAGAAAATGGCAACCCAAACGCGCAATTTAGACTGGGTGAATGGTACTTGGCAGGAACAGGTGTTGAACAAAGCAACAAGCTAGCTTTAGAATGGTTTATCAAATCAGCATTGCAAGGTAACAAACGCGCCTCAGTTGAGGTCGCAAAGATCTATGAGTCCTCACTTGAAAAAGATCTACTCCAACCATTAGATGCAGCACAGCTATGGTATGAAGCGGCCCTAAAAGACAACCCTGATGCAGAAGATGGTTACAATCGCGTTCTCGAAGCCCAATTCAACCAACAACGCGCTAAGCAGATCTCTTCGATTGAGCAGCTCAATGACAACGTCAGTGCAGAAGCCAATACGAATCAACCAAGTACCTTCCCTTCGGCACTAACTTCTAGAGACCAAGCAACACGTTCTAACCTAACAAACTCTGACTATATGCTCGGCGCAGTACTGGCCGTTTTAATTGCAATAGTAAGTATCAGCGCGACTCTGGTTGTATCGCGAAAGCGACAGATTCTGAAGTCTGGTGAGTTAAATCAGCAACAGCAGACACTTGAAGCGCAACTTAGCGCGAAAGACTTCACCATTAAGCAGCAAAAGCGCCAACTTCAGACTATCTATAACGAACTGAAGAAGCAGAAAAACAACAAGAGCTTGAACAGTTTTCAGGTAGCTTGTGCGCTATTTGGCTACACGCCTAGCTCAATTCCGGACCAGAAAAGCATCAAGATACGATACAAACAATTATCAAAGATCTACCATCCAGATGGTCACGGATGTGACGAAGAAATGAAACGTTTGAACAATGCGCTAAAAACCATTTTACAAAATGTTACAAAACCGTAAACAACTACACATATTAAATTTGCAAGGTCGCAAAGATATCGATTTTATTAGTGTTGCAATCGATCCCCCTCTCAAAAACGGGTAACAAACTATTAACTAATGGGTCTTACTTGTGTCATAATTTGCGCCGAAAATACACCTGACTTAAACAGGTGAGGAGAGAATATGTTCACAATAGAAGGCGTTTGTGATTGGTGCAAAAAGCCAAGCCTAGTTAAAAAGCACGACTACCTAGATGGTAAGTGTCATCATGCATGTAAAGAGTGCAATGATATTGCAACCATTGATGTTCGCCAGTTCAATATTGGTGAAATGGAAATGAGAGCAAAACTCTCCCAAGCGACATTGAGATAAGCAACACCGTTGAAATATAAGAAAGCGCCTAAGGCGCTTTTTTTGTGTCTGTGGTTTTAGATCTTCTCTCTTCTCTCTTCTCTCTTCTCTCTTC
>NZ_JACJFF010000084.1:0-21552 GCF_014164465.1 Vibrio sp. SG41-7
GTATAACGTATAACGTATAACGTATAACGTATAACGTATTTTAATGTGATATCCTAAGCACCAAAACGTATATCGAAACAAAACCCCGAGCACTTAAACGTACCCTCACCCGTTTTCACGAATCGTAAGGCTGGAAACACTGACCCGTAGGTGGTGTAAAGGATTATGTGATCCAATCGCTCATGAAGAAACCATTCGCCAAAGTCTGCCCTGTTCAATTCAACAAATAAGTTACGCACCTCGTGCAAAGCAAAACGACGAAACACCAATTGCGGAAACTTCTGCTTGATATCGTCAACCAACCCTTGCTCTTTGAGAGCATTTATATCGGCCTGTTGCTCTGGAGACTGACGACGGCTGAACAATTTTAAACAATGAATTTTTGAGACCAAATCAGACTTTATTTTTTCCTCATCACGACACTTTTTGACTAGGGCGTGTTGATCTTTCGTGAGTGCTTTTTGAACAGCATTGTAAAGAGTTATAATTTGCTTCGCCAAAAATAAAACCATAAGCAATACCATGCCAAGAACAATGCTAACTGATATTCGCTGGGAACTGCTACTCCAAGTGATGAAAAGTACAGGTCGTATTTACGATAAAACTTAACATCGAATGACATTTGAAGGAATACTTTATCGAATGAGAACAGGTATTCCTTGGCGAGATCTACCCTCTGAGTTTGGAGAGTGGAGTACCGTTTACAGACGATTTAATCTTTGGTCAAAGAAAGGAATTTTAGATAAGCTTTTCAAAAGCTTATCTAGCATGGCTGATTTTGAATGGGTATTTATTGATGGCTCTATAGTTAGAGCGCATCAGAATAGTACAGGTGCAGCTACTGAAAGTTCAGAGCAAATAGGAAAAAGTCGCGGGGGCAATTCAACCAAAATTCACTTAGCCGTAGATAGTGGTGGCCTGCCGATTTGCTTTGATTTATCAGAGGGACAATGCCACGATATAGTGCATGCCGAAAGCTTAGTTGAGCAACTCGATGAAGTTAATACCCTCGTTTGTGATAAAGGATATGACAAGCTAGAAAGGAATTATGCCAGCATGTTATCGCTGGCATTCATGTTAATGTGGCTACCGATGTATTGTTGAACGCGAAATGTACAACAAAGATCAACACGCCCTAGATAGCGCAACTTTTATACTGCCAAAGGACTAAAGGCATCATTTTTTGGTGAGCTTTCTTTCGTTTCCCAGCGGCGAAACGCTGGTTGCTGAATTTGAATTAGAGAGAGTTGGGGTTGAGTTTTGTTGCGCCATGAGATTTTCCTTTTTTGAGTATCACTTTTCGGAGCCGCTTGGATGTCCGCTCTCTCAACATCGTTCTGCTTTGCAAGGGCGCGCAGCGGCGAAGCCTCACTTGAAAAACAGGTTGTGGTGAGAAACGGTTAACACCCTGCGTGCCCGTAAATGAATCGAGTGAAAGGAAATTAGCGCATAAGAAAACAAGCCCTTACTCGAACTTATTCAAAGACAGGAAGTGCAACAAGGAGAGACGACGAGGCGCATCAAACGTAGAGAGAAGCGCGTTGAGTAATTGTTCTCAGAAAAGTAAAGCATCTCGAGCTGGCTCGATAAAGTGACTCAAGTTATCGAGAGAGGAGAGAATCGACGGAATGAACCAAGCGGAGCGAGAACGCCCTAGCGAAAAGTATCAACAACAGAACTACTCTATTAGAGGTCACTCTAAAAGAACCATTCTTTTTTTAGTCCCATTTTTATATTAGCTATCGCTCTTGCGTTCTCAAGTAGATGATGGATTCCCGACCTTTAGCCATTCATATAATCCTTTTGCACTCGGACGCTACTGGTTTATCTCCCTCCCAACCCATGACGGTGATAACCGTTTTAAAAAACAATTTCTCGACCTCTTCCTAAGTAATTTGACACCCTAATTCTCGAAAAATGTAACTCTACTCATTTCGCGATATTTCACGAAAAAAAATCTTATAAATAAGAGATCGTATATTGAGTGTTATATAAATTATATTAAACATACGGAGACAAAGTTCGCACTAGGGTAATCCTAAATAGATAACCCCAGCGCCTAAGCTGGAGCTAAAAAATTAAAAATGGTTAATGACTAAGGTGCAACAGCAACGGCTTCTATCTCAATCATTGCGTTGAGAGGAAGTTTCGATACTTCAATACAGGTTCTCGCAGGAAAATAATTGGCGCCGTGCTTAATGAAAAAATCATTATAAATTTCATTTACAACTGAAAAGCTCATCATATCGGTAATATAAACAGTTGTTTTCACTACGTCTGACATGTCAGCGTCTGCATGGAGCAAAATCGCTCTCATATTCTCTAGACACTGCACCGTTTGCTTCTCAAGACTATTTTTAACCAAAAACCCAGTCTGGGGACTCAGTGGTAATTGACCAGAAGTGAAAATTAACCCACTGGTGATGATCCCTTGGGAGTATGGGCCAATCGCTTTTGGGGCCGCTTGAGTATCAATGATTTTGCGCATATTTTCTCAATCCTATTAGTTTTAGATGCCCAACAAAATTAGAGGATTAACTGAAAAAACACTTATTATTTAATCATAATTTCATCAGTTTTTAACCTTATTGAATCAGAACTGACGCCAACAAAGCGTTAAAACCCAACCAAAAGACAACTAGGGCACAAGCTAAAGCACGTTGTTTGTAATTGAAGATAATATGGCTTGGTTGAACCACCAAAGAGTAAGGAACGAACGAGAAGGTTCACGAGATAAAGCAGGTAACCAGAAGGGTGCTCTAAGTGAAGGGCAAATATGTTTAGAATGAATCATCTTAAACTTTCAGCGTATTCCTGCATAACTCTAGTATTATCACCCTTAACTCCGTGACCACAGAACTCTCCGTTGTTACTAATCAGGGGGCTTGAGTAGGCAGGAACTACTTGCGTAGCATAGCTCATGACAGTGCCGTAATTCGAGCAATGGTAAGCTCCCGCGTAAGGCTTTACCTTTTTTCTATTACCAGGGAAAACCTGCTCATTAACCCAAAACTTACCACTTTCAGTCTCAGGCTGCTCATGCATAGCCCAAGCTAAGTGCCCAAATTCATGTTCTAAAACGGTAATAGGAAATCTTTCCGATAAGACAATAAAGCTATCATTCATATTCATCCTCGTCATACCGTGAATTTCTTGTGCAATGACGACAGGATGATTCTCACCAAGAACAACCACATACTGTTCTATTGGGTTACTTCTAAGATGGTCAATTTCGGAAGCGCCTACTTCTTCTTGTAAGGCAGAATGTAGAGAGGAAACAGATGAAACACTCTTTGGCATAGATATAAATTGGCTCTCTTTAAAAGAGCGAATAATAGGTACACAAGAGTTGGCCAATATTGTGTTAGACATTGCTACTGCTTCATGCAGTTTTCCGACAATTTCACTTTTATACACAACGGACTCATCAATATAAAAAGTGATCTTTGATTGAACTGACTTGTTAATCTCACATTTAGGAAATATTAACTCAGGGCTAAGATTGCGCTGGCTGACCATGATAGCAAACACGAATAACACAACCACATACGAGAATATTTTTTTTATCATAAACTTTTCTTCTTACAAACCAACCTTAAGCAACCAAAACTTGTACGAAACCACTATTTTGATGGTGACAATGATGGATTATGTTCGTTCCCCTAAATCAAAGTTAACACGAAGCTTTTAATCATTAATATCAAGCCCAACGTTAACAAGAACACAACAGCACGGTAATTATTTTGATTGTCAGTCACTTCAGTACTATTTCGGCCACCTTGAGCGACTAGAGCGCTCAGAACTAAAATTACAATGGCACTGTAGGCGTAGTAATCGCTTAACGAATACTGTTTGAAAGATGGGACTAACAACCAAAGTACGCTTAAAAACAGTATGGCTACATTTAAGTAAATAAGTGAAAGAAACAGTCCTCTTGCTAGCATAACTCCTTCCTGAACTCTCTTCGCTGATAATCAATAAAGAGCAAAAACAGCACCAGATAACCCGATTGTAGTGCAATAATATTAATATCAACCATCTCCCAAGGATTAAAGTGAAGCTGTGTGATCGAGTAATAAACAAGGTCATAAAGTAAAATAAATAGGTTATGACCAGCATGAATGGCAATAACCACTTCTAGACGGCGATATCGCTCAAAGGCCCAACATAAAAATACCCCTGACATAAAGGCGTACAGTTCCCACTGGTGTATTGAAGCTAATATTAAGCTTGAGAGTAATGCGGCGCCGGTAACCCCCAAAAATGATCTGAAAATAACAAACAACAAATAACGAAAAATAAGCTCTTCTAGCACGGGAGAAATAAACACACCGTCCATAGCGCTTCGTAACACACTCGACCAATCAATCACACCATCATAGGCTGAAAACAAAGGAGTGAAATTGTAGGCTTGGGCCTGCCAAGAGCCTGGATAAAACCAATCAAAAACAACATATTGAATATAATTTGATAAAGAATTCAATGAGATAAAACCAAGCAATACCAAGACGCCTTCACCACATGTACATGTGTTTCTAGGTCAGGAGGTTGAGTACTGCTTCCAATGCTTATCTCGTCGAGCACTAACAAACAGCGCGAAAAAAGCGCCAACGGGTAACAAGTAGTAAGCGATAACTGAGTAGAGCACTCGATCCAAACTCGGATTAAGTATCCACTCTCGGGTAATGATCAGGTAGTAATCAAGCAGAATATAACTTAGAAAAAATAACCTATATAGACTACCATCACAGCAGATATCATTAACCGCATCGTAAATTAATCCGAAGACCTAACGGCCCCCAATACAGTTACTACCACCTTTGTCATGGCGGTCGTTCATATCCGCTGCGCGAACGAGAATGAGCCTGTGCAGCACGAGCTCCCGAGCAATCTCTTCGCTGGCGATACTCACTATAACGAGCTCTTGCAACTGGTACGTGTGCTCTATCAAGCGAATCACGGATCCAGCTTCCAATTCCACGACCAAGAGTCCCTCCAACAACTTGCTCAATCTCATGAACAGTAGCTAATACTTTCATTGTTAAACTCTCCCTCAATTAAATCCACGATTCCAAGAGAGAGCGGACGGACAACTGACCTATCGGTTTAAAATCTTTTACATTCCGACCTAAACCTCCCTGCTTGAAGGTAAAAAATTAACGTGCTTATTAGGGAGAAAGTATTTAATTATGGTTAATTAATGATGAGGCATTGAGTTTCTTAGTTCATGATTATTCGAGTGGTTTTCCTTTGCATCAAGAGAGTTCAACTCCCCAAAATCATTCGTAATTACTGTTTAATAAGCTGAGTTTTTTCTCCACTCCTTCTAGCATGAAGAGAGCCCCCTAACCATCCATAAACTTGCCATTTGACCTAAACAATCCAAGGAATAAAAAAGAAAAAGGAATTATTATGTTATTTCGTCGACAAGTTCTTGAAGCAAAAAAACAAACGCTAACAGGTCGCGTCGTTTTAATTCAGCCACTGTCCTTGTATGGTATCAGTGCGGCACTTTTCGCTCTCTTTGTTCTCATTTTGTTCTATCTCTCGCACTTTGAGTTCGCACGTAAAGAGACTGTGAAGGGATACCTAGCTCCACAAAAAGGCGTCATCACTTTATATTTTGCTCGTTCAGGGGTACTCAATCAGCTCTGGGTAGAGGAAGGACTAGAAATCACAAAGGGTCAGCCGATTGCACGGATTCAAAATAGCCAAGGCTTAACCAGTGGAAAAGAGCGAACCACAGCTCTCCTCCAAGAAATAGACACACAGTTGAAAATGTTGGAAAAAAAGCGAACTATTTCTGACGCCCTGTTTAACAAGCAAACTCTCACTTTGCAGCACCAGTTAGAGCGCCTGAATCAAAGTTTAAGCGCAATTAACAAAGCCAAACAAACCAACACCATACGCCTTGACCTACAAACCCAACTCTATGAAAAACGACAAACCTTATCTCAAGATGGATACCTTTCAGCAACAGCCTTGATAGAAGCTCAAGAAGCGTTATTAGAATACCAAGAAGCGAATCAAAATAGATAAAGAGGTGAGTTCGCTTCATGTCGAGATAGCACAAATACAAACCCAACAACAGTTACTGCCTGAACAACACAACTTAAAACTACTTTAGATACAATAACATATCTCTTTATTACAGGCCGAAAAGTAGAACTAAACGGCGAATATGAATTTACACAGAAAGCGTCCAAGCAAGGCACTGTTACAGCGATTCAGGCTAAAGTAGGGAGCCAAGTATCCCCAAGTACACCGATTTTAAGTATCATCCCCACCAACTCGCCCCTTGGGTTAGAATTACTCCTACCCACCCGCTCTGCTGGTTTTGTTCAACAAGGTGATACCGTCAATATCCGCTTTTATGCTTTTATGCTTTTATGCTTTTATGCTTTTCCGTATCAGAAATTCGGCTTAATGACTGGTGCTATCACGAGCATTGACAAAGCTTTGATCTTGCCAAGTGACAAAGCCCTCCCCATTCAGACAGAACAAGCCATGTATCGAGTAACAGCCTCTTTACCAGATCAATTTATGAACGCCTATGGTGAAGAATTTCCCATTGAAAACAGGCGTGATGGCGCGGTTGATATTATTTTAGAAACGCGCACGCTCCTAGAATGGATACTTGACCCAACATACGCGATCCAAGGTAAGCTTTAATGAGCGAACCTTACTAAAAAGTCAGCTTAAATGTTAAACAGTGACTAAAATCGAACTAATCAGAAAGGAGGTTTTGGTTTCGAAGCCAAGTTGAGCGCATATGCTCTACTGTAAATTGAGTTTGATACTCAAATGCCATCTTCAAGCCTGGGTGGCTCATTGCGAACACGACGGCGTTCGGACTACAGCCTTCAATGTCAAAAACTTCATAAGCAAGCGATATAAGTACCTCTAATACCAATGAAGGCCCAGACAAGAAGAGCGTTACCTTATCACTTGACCGTAAATGGTCATACCGATAGTCCGAAAAACGAAGCCAATACTCCTCGCTCTCCATCAATCTATTGTTAACGTCACAGTCGCGAGAGGTGAAAATATCATCAAATATAATGCCGTTATCTTCCATATAACGGTAACGACTGCTCATCATCGTTAAGACAATTCTTATTAACTTGGATCCCTTAGGCGCTATCAGCACATTGTTGTTGAATTCGCCCACACTATTTTTGACTTTCGTTAATGCCAAACCCTCTTTGTGAACGGGAGGCAAGATAAAAGGGTGAAAAAGTTTATCTTCAGTTATCGCAGCAACATCTTCATGCAAACTTTTGATTTGCTCTTTATCATCATCAAAAAACGTTACTACGATATTCTCTACTAGCTGATGATCACCTTGGCACCGTGCAAAACGAGTCAATTGCTGAGTTCGAAACACATTCATGACGAGCTCGGCTTTAAGTACATCGACCATGTTATTACTCACCCATTCAGGAAAGCGCCGATTTGTTTTAGGAAAACAGTGCTCAAAACTTGGAAGTGTGTCGAAATCAACGTACATCCCCCCTTGATGATAAAGAACCAACAACCGAACGATATGACTTGCTGCAGCTAAATTATTTCTCAGAAGTACTTCGTACAGATAGTAAGGTTCTAAATCAAAGCCGCTAAATACAAATAATGAATCAATAGACGCAATATCTATCAAGGTAACTAGTTTCATTAGCTGGTAGTAACGATGCCTAACACGGTATAGCCTATGTTCAAGCTCAGTTGCGATGTCGGCATCATAGACTCTAGTATGATCAATTAACCATTCATCGAGGTGTCTCTCCTTACTTTCTACAAACGCCTCAAACCAGTCACTTTGGTGCTTTATAAAGGCCACATCTTCATGACTGCAGTTGTGTATTCGACAGAGAACGTCCTTAATCTCACTAGCAAGTAAACAGCGGCTATCGTAATAGATGAATGTATCGTCTTGGCAAACTTCTTCCCACACATCAAAATATTCAAGCTGGCGCTCACTCAAACAACCAATCCAAACAAAAAATACCTTATCTAACATCACAAGGTCCTTTGGTTCGAGCCAACTAATACGCTGTAACACATCTCGAGCAAGATATTGTTCCTTGTCAGCTAAAAGCAATTCGTCCAATAACCGAATGAAAATAGACACAGATTCGTGATTTATCTGCCCTTGAAGCGCCAGTAACTTCTCTACGAAACCACATGCTTTTTTCTTATCAAACAGCGTGGACTCAGAACTATTGATAAGCTCAAAAACAAGTTGGATATTGTTATCTAACGCACCGCCAGCTGTCATATTCATTACCAATTGTCATGGAATTTTTGCGTAACAACTCTACATCAAACACAGTGCGACGCGTCCCTTTATAGGATGGAGATAGGTAGATTTTTTTGATGTCGTTTAGATATTGTTCGCTCAACTCGCCCATTGGTTCGATATCAAAAGGGGCATACTCAAGGCGAAGTTGATGCTGATAAAAGTCCCAGTTTCCTTGAGCTGAAAAAGAGAAGATAGCTGGCTTGTCATGATTACTCAAAAAGTATTCAAACGTCCCTTGCGATGAAAAACTGCCATCTTTATCCAACCTCAAATGTTCGTTGAGAATGCGGTCACCAATCAACGGGAAAGTAAACCAACACTGCCACCAACCTACCAACGCCTGCCGAGTAATAGGTACGATGGCATTATCTGACATAGAGACAAGAGAAGGCTTGTCAGCCATGGGCAACGGGAATTGAGCTACAAACAGTGATAACAAATACGTTTTCATAATGTGCTCCGTGAATAGGGAACATCTTCATGAGGAAAAAGTGAAGTAAGTAAGCGGCCTACCTCACAAACCATCATCCATCATCCATCATTAAAAAATCAAGACTTAGGAAGAACGGCTATTCCAGCCCCCGCTCCAATCACGACCCTTTGATGAATTTCCTTTTTTCGTCGCTGCTTTATGCAACTTTTTAGGTTAGAGGTACAACCGTCGTATCCCTTCCCGCCCACAACTTTATCAAGCATATCCTCTGATAGTGACGCTACTTGTTGGCACATAACTTTCTTCATTACTCATCCTTAACGTAACCAATGTTTCTCCCTGAATAACACCTTTACAACGCAGCAATAGAACTTGGCGCTTGCGTAAACGGCCTACAGGTATTTAGCCCTAGCTTTATCAATGCTTAAACTCCATCAGTACCACAATTAATTTATGGGTTAATTTATTGATAACCCTCACTTCTTGTTGGTTTATCAACCAGGGGCATAAAAACCACGCCCCCACCCACCGACTCCCCCATAGATAATTAATCTTAATTTCTCCTTTAATAACATGTCATTAGCCGTAAACGCTCATAAGGTTGAGTGGCATTTAATTAATCAAAAAAGAGCACAGAAACTCGTTGCTCAAACTATAAAAAGCATGCACAGGCCCCAGGACCACTCACAACCAAAGAAAACAGAGTATGTCAGGAACTCCCCATAACCTTCTTCATCAAAATATTTCAGCGTGGATACCCCTTCCGAAATAGGAAGGGGAGGAACGCCGCTCCTCGTAGTTAATTTAATATTATTTACTCTAACAAAAATTTGTGGACTCTTGTGGGATATGAAAGAGAGAGCTTATAAATACCGCATCTATCCAACTGGCGAGCAAGTAGAATTACTTGAGCGCACATTTGGCTGTACGCGCTTTGTTTACAACTCTGTTCTTCGTTGGCGCACCGATGCTTACTACAGTGAGCAAACTAAGATTAACTACAACAAAGCATCAAGCTACCTAACCGAACTCAAGAAAAACCCTGAATTCTCTTGGTTGAATGATGTTTCTTGCGTGCCTCTGCAACAATCGTTACGCCATCAACAAATCGCTTTTAAAAACTTCTTTGAGGGTCGATAAATACCCGACCTTTAAAAAGAAGCGCTCAAATCAGTCTGCTGAGTTCACCAAGTCAGCGTTTAAGTACCGTGATGGACAGCTATTTATCGCCAAGTCCAAGCAGCCACTTAATGTACGCTGGAGTCGTGAACTACCTAGCGAACCAACCACTATTACAATCAGCAAAGACAGTGCTGGTCGCTATTTCGTTTCTTGTCTTTGCCGCTTCGAGCCAAAACCACTGCCGATTATTAAAAATACAGTCTGCATTGATTTAGGTTTGAAAGATCTTGTTATTACCTCCGATGGGTTTAAATCTGGTAATCCCCACCACACCAAGCGCTACGCTAAGAAACTAGCGAAAGCGCAACGCATCCTTTCTAAGAAAAAGAAAGGCTCTGCGAACTTCCAAAAATCCAGAAAGAAAGTCGCTCGCATTCAGGCAAAGATTGCTGATTGTCGTCGCGACTTTACCCATAAACTGACTACGCAACTGATAAACGAAAACCAAGTGATTAGCTGTGAAAGTCTGAGTATTAAAAACATGCTCAAAAATCGTAAACTCTCCAAAGCAATCGCAGACGCTAACTGGTCAGAACTTGTGCGTCAGTTGACCTACAAGGCGTCCTGGTACGGACGCACACTTGTTCAAATTGATAAGTGGTATCCAAGTTCTAAGCGCTGCAATTACTGTGGTCACGTTATCGATTCCTTACCATTACATGTGCGTTCGTGGCAGTGTCCTGAGTGTTTAACTCAACTAGACCGTTATCTATTACATAAAATAACCAGTCCAAAATATTAAAGCGGTCGGGCAGACCGTGTTAGCCTGTGGAGCGTAAGTAAGCCTTAATTGATCACTCGACCGTTAAGCAATACGCCGTGAAACAGGAATCCCCTAGCGAATTAGCTAGGGGAGGATGTCAACGATTACATTACACACATCTAAAACACGTACCTTTGGTGATGCAATCCGAAGTATCAGAATGCGCGTTAGCGTGCGTCGCGATGATTTCTGGATAATGTCGCATCACTTAGACGCATGGTAAGGATTAGTGCACAGGGCATTAATTTAAAACAGGTCATGGAATTAGCTAGTCGAATAAGGCTCATAGCACGAGCGGTACAATGTGAAATAGAAGAGTTAGATCAGCTTACTTTGTCATGCATTATTCATTGGGACTTAAACCATTTTGTAGTGCTAACGAAAGTGTGTAATGGAAAGGTTGATATCAATGACCCCGCTCAGGGTAAGCGCCAGTTATCTACAATTGAATTTGCTCGCAGCTTTACCGGGATCACACTCGAACTACACCCCAGTAGTAACTTTAAAAAACAAGACAAACGCGAGACCATGCGAATTAGCCAACTGTGGGAGAATATTCATGGGTTAAAACGCACCCTAGTTACACTATTAATGTTATACCTTTATGGACATTACATCAGATTACCTCCAATCACAGAATCATACAAATTGGTTAAATCGTTCGATTCGTTTATAATGAACGAAAAGGAGAATGTTATGCAATCACTTACTGCTAATACAGCTAAAACCAAATTTGGTGACTTACTGATGAAGGTTCAACGTGAACCTGTACAAATTAATAAGAACGGTTCACCCGTTGCGGTGATGATGTCTTGTGAAGAATATGAACAACTTGAAGCACTCAAATTGATGGTGGTGAAATCACGCTTCGAACAAGCAGAGGCCGATGCTCTATCAGATAACCTGGTCGACGGTAACGACTTCATGAACACACTTGACCAAGGTAAATTTGATTAATGATGCACTACAAGCTTTCTTCTGCAGCGCAATCTGATCTCATTGAGATTCGTCGCTATACATTAGAGCTATGGGGGCAAACACAATGGACGACTTACTTTTCAGAGCTCAAGCAATCAATGGAATTACTGGCGAACAACCAGCTGCTTGGCATAGAAGTTTCTGAACTGGGACAAAACTACTTCCGGTTTCCTTTAAAGCACCATGTGATTTATTACATCCAAAAGCAAAATCACATTGTGATTGCAGCCGTTTTTGGTAAGCACATGTCGCCTGCCAAGGACTTTTCACAACTACCTTAACCCTTAAGCTAATTTAAGGGTTAACCCGCATCGCTTCATGTAGTCGCGCAGCGTACTCGGCGCTTCGTCGATCAATTTGGCTGTGGGACGAATCCCCAAGTCCATCTTTAAATACTTCTCTATTTGTTCACGTTTAACATCGAGCGTCAGCTTCTCAGCTTGGCCCTTTGGTCTTCCGAGAATCATGCTATTTTTCTTTCTAGCGGCGAGCGATTCCTTCGTTCTCATCGAGATAAACTCACGCTCTATCTCTGCCGCAAGTCCTAGCACTGTTGCGGTTATGCGAGATGGCATTGAACCATCTAGATTTAAATTCTGTTTGGCGATATAGACATTAATCTTCTTTTCCATACACACTTTGAGAACCTCAAGCACTTGTAAAGTAGAACGCGCAATTCGACTGACTTCAGCAAATACGATGCAATCTCCGCTCGTCATGCCCTCCACTAACGCACCTAATTTACGTTGCCGCCATTTTTTCTTGCCTGTCACCACATCTTCAACAAACATCAAATGACCAATCCCAACCTTATTGGTGTAGTCATAGATCCCGTGCTTTTGGTTTGCCACATCTTGGCTGTCTGATGAAACTCTTAAATACGCGTAGTTCGCCATGCTTCCTCCTTAATTAAAGACGATCCAAACTGGACAAGCTGAGCGAAAAAATTGAACTAGTAACAGAGAGTGCGAACAGTGTCAGATAAGAAAACAGCACCGGATGTCGGTGCTGTTTCAAAGTGTGATAGGTTACTTACAAGACGTCTCTAAGGTTTTTTCGCTCTTCAATTTCTTTTTGCTCTGGAATAGTTCCGGGCAGTGTGATTTTTTTTGGGTTTTGCTTAATGCTTTGCGCTGAGCGAGCAGGCTTAGACGCCTTGGATTTTAAACTGAATACCTGTGGATTAATAGTGAGGCTTTGTCTCACTTCAACCGCAAACTCTTGATTTTCATTTTCAGGTAAATAATTGCTCTTAAGATATTTAATCGACAAAGATTCTTTGTTTCTCTTTAACGTAAACAAGCACTTTGTTAGTCGCATTACCGATGTTAAACCTGCGCCTGATGCCATGGTAATTTCTTGGTTACCGCGGATCTCATCTTTATTTACATGATGGACAAGCAACAAACTGGCGCCTGATTTACTGGCAAGGCTCTGAAAAACATTTTTGATTAAGCGATCGTGTTTTACCTCTTCACAACGGCCTATTGATTCCGTCACCGTATCCACTATCACTAAGTCGAATTCCGAGAAGGTTTGCCTGAGTTGTACTAAATACTGCTTATGTTCTGCCTGTTCTTGTGCAGAGCTATCTGGCGGGATCACTATCGGTTCAATATCGGTTAAAAAGTGGAGATTATTTTTTAGCTCTGACTTAATAGTGGCAGTGCAATTAGTCAGCTTTTCTTTCATGCGAGATTGAATCACGCCAACTCCGTCTTCTGAACTCAATACCAAAGTTTTTGCGGGTTTTCCGGCCGCACTCATCCCGAGTAAAGACATTGAAGAAGCGTGTTCCATTGCAATACACAATGCTAGATGAGACTTACCTACATTAGGCGCAGCAATCAACATGCCTATATGTCCTTTAAGTAAACCTTTCAGGCTGAAGCTTAGGTTTTGACTTGCAGATGAAGACATCAAGCTATCAAGAGATTGAGTGTTCATGATCCACCCTCCCCTATATAAAATATCTGTATACCATTACCTACATCGCGAAATTGAAGGCTAAAGTCTTTTTCGATTTGTACGGCATTAGCCAACAAATCTTTTCTGAGATCACTACGGAAGCTATGGCTGACTTTTGAAGCAATAGATTGAATGTAGCTATCGAGTGCCCACTCAAACTTCTTGTTGTGTAAGAATTCAGCTTTATGCGTAGTAATGTATTTTAAGAATGAACGAACCGACGGTTTACTGTAGTTGGTCATTTTGTGTTGTTCTAATCGATAGTAGTAACCATGGTCGCGTATTGCTTGCAGTAAACGCATATCTGGAACTAAGAACACGTGGTTAGTGAGGTTCTTACTGTTCTTACGACCTGTTTTGAATTTACTTCGATCACAATAAAATCGGTAATCTTGAACAAACTCTAACGGCTTTTTGCTGACTACATTCTGCTCTTCATCAAGTTCATTTATCACCAAGTGAGCCGTTGCTAACTGAGTAATACGACGCTCTATTTGATCATAGTTCGCGCGAGTGGTCGCCATACCCATTCGGGTTGCTAACTCATACATACCCATTGACAGAACAGTCGCATCTCGATCAATAAATGAATCGAAACCATCTTGTTGAGTATCAGAGATATCACCGTCCGTTATGGTTTGATATACCTGAGACCAGGTTAAACGTGAGCCAGCATCATAAGAATTGTCGTCCAATTGAATAGTTTGGGCATAGGCCAGCATGGTTTCTAAGATATCTCGATGTGGTTGAAGCAGGTAATCAACATGCAGATCAACTCTGAAGTTTTTTCCATAACTGTTAATATTCACGCTTTCTAATGGATAGTTAGGATCAGTCCCCCCGCTTTGTGCAATCTCAATGAGTTTGGATTGCATTGTGGATGTTAAGCGTGAAGCTGGATGAAAGATGGTAGCTCTCGAAAATAAAATGGATGAGATAAATCGATTTTTACGGTCTTCTTCATTAATAACCGTCAAACTAGAGCTAGATGTTGAAGTCATGATCATTACCTAATAACGCGATAGTATTATTCTAACAGATAACCTTACTTACCTCACCAACTTCGGTAGATGTCTATATCATTTCGGTAAATATCTATATCACATCACATAAATTATGTATAAATATCGGTAAATAACCACTTACTTCGGTAAATGTTTACTTGAGTATTAAGGATCAAACTAACTATTGGATTAATAATCGAGCCTATGTTTTGATCGTTTTTTAGACAACTTTGCCTAATAACCTAAATTAAATTTAAATTATGATCCTCCCTATCTTCCAGATCGGCTAATGTTAACATTGAAATTCTTTAATTCGGTAAATGTTTATATGTTTGATCGTTTAATATCAATATAAATTCGGTAAATATTAATATACCTTCGGTGAATATCTATATAATTTCGGTAAATGTTTATATTTTTAGGCGGGTGCTAAGAAACTAGAACCTTTAGGATCTAGTTTTATAACAATACCAACTTCACTTAGGTTCAGCCGGTGACTTAATGAGCAAAGTCAAATCTCTAGGGAGCTTTGACTTTGCTCATTAAGTAAGTGTTAATACTCTAACAATCTTATTTGATCTATTAATTTTTTGTTATGTACTTGCATCTTAGGGGATTACTACTCTGATCGTTGTAGGTATTCACCAGTGATATAAAATAAATAGGGGGAACTAGTTTTTAGCTTGGTAAAAATAGTAAGTAACAGTGTCATATTATCTAGATGGAAACACGTTATGTGGATCATTGATTGTTAATGCTCCAAGATGCTTTCCGTCAAGTTGTGATCGTAAAGAAACCAGTTTGCTGTCAGACAATTACTGGAGTGTACAATTTAGGTAGGGAGATGAAATACGTTGCAAAATGGTTCCAAGACAACAAAGTACATTCAGAAGATTATAAGCCTTGGAGGAGGCTCAACTTGATAACGGTGGATTTCTTGGCTGATTATCTTCTTGATACTCAAGCTTTACTTCGATGATACGCATAAACTGACTAGAAAGCACAGATAGTACGTAAATGTTTACTATCTTCTAAAGTGTGGTTAATGGCGTCAAGCAAGGACTACTTCTTCTATCTTTTTGGCCTATTGTCACGTCTTTTTCACAGCTAATTAACTTAGTAAGCGATGTAAGTTAGACACAGCAAAACCTTGATTTGGTTTATGGTAGTGGGTGCTTGGTGATTTACAGATGTTAGGAATGGGAAGAAGGTCAACGCGTGTTGATTAATGTTTCCCTTATATGGATTAGTTTATGTGGGTTCAGTGCTGCTTACGCCAATGATTGGGGATGAGTATCCCTTGAGAAGAAGCTGAGTTGCTTCCGTCAGAGATAAAGTCTTACGAACCCCCTACTTTAAAAGGTTAAGATCCCCACTATAATGTATCAACCCTTACCCTCCCGCCGGCACCAAAAGTGGATCCGGATTTAATTTTTAATACTGTACTTAAGTGCTACCCAGAGAAGAGTAAGCTTGGTGCTGGCATGAAATTCAATATCGATGAATATGACCCAGAAGGATGGCTTGAAGCCACAAAGCATTTACATTGGGGTTATTGGCAAGATGCCGTTTTACTCGACAACTAAACAATCTCGCGAGCGGAATGGGAGTACCAACGTCGTATCGCCACAGTTACCTTAGTAGCAAGCTATCAATCGATAGAAATTAATGGGGCTTTATCTCTTTTTGGTGGTGATGTGTGAAGCTACATATACCGATTGGATTGTATATATCGGAGCATTCTGATAATCCATTTAGGTTTAAACCGATCACTGATTCCCGCTGTTTTTCAAGCAAGTTGTCGTTTTTACAATTAAGTAACACAAATGGTTACGCTGCACTTTTTAGGGTCAAGTACACCTCATAGATATAACTCCAGTCTCTTGTTTGCCGATTCTGCCTAGATGAGCCAATTGAGTCTGGCGTAGATTTATATACGCTGACGGAGAGTCTCGTTATCCTCGCTGCAGTGTCTCTGTTGAGGTGTTACATACTTTATGCTCATTATTTACCAATCTACAAAGTTATCCATCCAACATAGAGCTTCGTCAATGGAAGATAACCCATTAAGTGGCCAAGAAGGGTAATACTTTATTGGTTTAAACAACGACTCTAAGTATGGGTTGTCATTGTTTACTCAAGGCCTAGAGTAAGATCTACTACTCCAAGGGCATACATATTTGCAAGTATAGTGTAGCTTCTCATATGAGCACTGTTGTCAGAGTGCAGTGTTCCTATGAACGCACCTTTCTCGCCATATTGTCCTTTAGAGTAACTCTGCTTCCTATTCCCCCAACTCTAGACCTGATTTGGTTTGCAGGCTTTTTGTATCTTTGGTGCGAGTTCGTTTGCTTAGCTGATTGGTTTTAGTACTCGATAAAATTTTGACTTGGAAGAAATATATAAATACCTTTGTCAGCCTACATTGGAACTATGATATTTGTTGGTAAATATGCATACTCTGGAGCATTGCAGGTATCTAAGATCTGCTGTCTTTCTGTTTATGATTGCTTGTTGTGAAGCTCATTTTTATGAAGGTGTTGTCGCTTATCGTCTGAGATTTCTCCCGTATTCTGTGTCCAGCGCTGAAACGTTCGTATGGACAATCCAATGGGTAGTGCAAGCTCTTGTCTTTGTTGCCCCCTTACGTACAGCTTCGTCAACAATAGTGACAATTTTAAGCCGCTCTGGAATAGGAATCAGTCTTCCTTGCTGGTTTCCCTGAGGGCATTGAACTTTTTCCGCAGAATCAGGTAATACAGCCGTTTCAGTGCGTGATTTCTCTTTACGTGCTAATTCTTTTGTCTAGAGTTTTTATTTTTCGGCGATATTCACGTAGTTGCTTATTTCTTTGTGTGATAATGAGGAGGCTGATATTGTACTCTGTGCTTTGATTGATAGTGTTCGCCAGACTTTAACGTCCTCGACAAATAACCCTTTAGCTTACAGTATTCAGCCAATTCTCGTTCAGACATTGTTGCAGTCTCAATTACGATGAAAAATCGCTGCTCTGTTGAATAATCAGTTGTGTTATTTTCTAATGACGATTCTGTTGATAATAGACCGCTTTCAACAAGTTCATTTATCCACTTAGATACCATGGAAGGACTCACTTCTAATTCTTTAGTAATTAGGAATGAGTCCAATTATACGGTGGTAACAACCAAGTTTGACATTGACCTTCAAAACTCGCTTTCCTCCCCGCTCTATTTCCGATACTTATTCACAATTAAATGGCTCAATCACACATTAATTGCTGGCACTATTTGCGCTGTAATTTCACCGCTCATTGTGTTGAAGGTGTAACTGCCCCCAATTGGTTTGAATACGTGCTTAAGCTTGGTAATAGACACATCAAGCATCGAGGCTCTACGCATGTATTTACTCATGGTTACTCGCTGCCCTCGCCTTTATTTCGGTTTGGGATTCCTACGGGATCGGGATGGCATTTGCTTGGTGCGGCGCTAGCCATATCTTGATTGATGTGATGACAGTGTCAGGGGGGCCTTTCTAGCCTTACAGTGACAGAAGTTTTTATTTGTTTGGAGGAATATTTCGGATAGGCTACTCAATTGAATATGCTATTTCGGCCGGAGGGGTGATGGTGTGTACTGCCCTCTCCCACCTTACTTGTGGGACTGGTTTTCACCTTTTCTTTTTTGATAGGGAATGCATGTATCAATAAGGTGTTATTGAGGCGCTTGAATGGAAAACTAATCGTTTTAGACTAATTTAAATACGGGGAAAAGTTGTCAATGCTCAGCCTGAGCATTGACAACTTTTCCCTGTATTTTGAAAGATAATATTAGTGGGTTGATTTGTGTTTTTTCCAATAATCAAAACTATTGAGTAGTGCTAGTTCAATACCTTGTCCGTGATATTGACACGATACATAGAACCGTTCGATATAAGCATAGAAAGATGGAGCTCGTTGTTGGATTAATGGCTTTTTTTTAGGATAATGAACACTGATTATTAGGTAGCCTACTATTTGTTTCTTTTTTGTTTCAGCGACAAAAAAATAAATGTTTTTATTCTCGATCTTTTCTTTCATCAAGGATTCGGTGAAAAGTAAGTCAATAATTCTTAGATTACTTAAGTTGTAATCATTCAAGCTGTATTCGTTTTGCTCTCTGTTGTAATGCCTAATTTTACTGTGGCTGCCTGCCAGTTGCTCATGACATAGAGCATTTATAGAGGATATGTCGTTGATAGTTGCTTTTCTTATTCGCACCTTAATCTCCTTTTCCTTCGTTACTTCTTGTGAAGCAAAACACTAAAATGCTAAGCAAACACCTTCTATGCTTATAGTAATTAAGGATAATTTATTTGCTGATAGAGGGTGTCGCATAAACGTAGTATTCATAAGCGCGTTGTTTTAAGGCTTGGATTGATGTACTGGGTAGGTTTCTTTCTTTTACCTAAGATTCAAACACTTCTATTGATTGAAAGGTGATAGAAGAAACAAGGCTAGATTGTTGAACTAAGTGATTAAGCCAGTAAAGTGTCTGAAAATCTTCTAATGGTGCTCTAGGTAGTTGTAGTCGTCCTTGCCTAACCTTTCCCTTGAGATAAGGTTTATCTGAAACTTCATGTATAGGGAAGTTTTCATCATTGAGCAACTGAAGCAAGTTGATTGGTTCCGCTGAGTAATGCTCTAGTAGTCGAGAAATTGATTCCCAATGATGTAGTAATTCTTCGATCAACCCCATGGTGATAGGGCCTTCGGGATAGAGCTTGTACATATATTTAATGTCTTCTTCGTTTGAAATAATATGATCTAAAGAAAACGTATTGATTAAAAAAGCAGGATGTACATAAGTTGCGATGTTTCTGCCTTCTACACTAAATGGGTTATTAAATAGGATGACTTGAACTTCAACTTTTTCTAAGGCGTTTCTTAAAGCATTAAACAATGCATCATTGGGTTCAGAGAGATAAATATACACCCTTTTTTTCACAGTTTTAGTCGTGACAGTAAGGGGGTGTCGTGTTGTTTGTAGTGGTCTAATGATCCCGGACACCAAATTAGGTGGTAAAGTCTCCACCATAAATGAGGTGTTCAATGACAAAACGACAACGACGTACATTTTCTACTGAGTTCAAACTAGATGCTGCAAGTTTGGTTCTTGATCAAGGGTACTCCATACCTGAAGCAGCTAACTCTATGGGCGTAGGTGAAACAGCTTTACGGCGATGGGTCGACCAACTCAAAGTTGAGCGAGGTGGGATGACTCCAACGACTAAAGCCCTCACGCCTGAACAAAAGAAAATCCAAGAGTTAGAAGCCCGGATTAACCGGCTAGAACGAGAAAAATCCATATTAAAAAAGGCCACCGCTCTCTTAATGTCGGACGAACTCGAACGTTCTCGTTAATAGACAAGTTGAGGGAGCATGAGTCGGTCAAAATGCTTTGCGAACTGTTCAACGTAGCTTCGTCTTGTTACTACGAGTTTAAGCAACGCAAGCCGGATGCCAATCGCATTCGTCTAATTAGCCAAATTAAAGAACTCTTCAACATGAGTCGAGGCTCTGCTGGCAGCCGTACTCTTGTCTCTATGCTGAGCTAAGAAGGCATAAAAGCCGGACGATTCAAGGTTCGCCAGATAATGCGTGAAGCTGATTTAATGAGTAAACAGCCAGGTTTGCATCGATATAGACATGCAAAAGTAGAAAGGCCAGATATTCCAAATCTACTGAAGCGTGAGTTTTCTGTCAGTACTCCGAATCGTGTTTGGTGTGGCGATATTACTTATATTTGGTCAGGTTCGAAGTGGACCTATTTAGCGGTAGTGCTTGACCTATTTAGCCGACGCGTTGTGGGGTGGTCTTTATCCGATAAGCCCGATACTGAATTAGTATCTAAAGCTTTGGAGATGGCCTGGGAGCAACGAGGATGTCCGAAGAACGTGATGTTCCATTCAGATCAAGGCTGCCAATATAGCAGCCGTAAATATCGCCAAAGACTTTGGCGATATCGTATAACTCAAAGCATGAGTCGTCGTGGTAATTGTTGGGACAACGCTCCCATGGAGCGGCTATTTAGAAGCTTGAAAACCGAGTGGATACCAGCAACAGGTTACTTGACACAAGCTCAAGCTAAGAAAGACATCAGCCATTACCTGATGAGTTACTATAATCGGCAACGGCCTCATCAAGCAAATGATGGGCTGTCGCCAGTAAATGCCGAAAATCGGCTTAAGTCAGTGTCCGGAATTTGTTGACCACTACAGTTGGATTAGATGAAAAATGAGACGTTGCAAAGTAGCTAGAAAAAATAATGATATTTGGAGATGCCCCTTTCTTTTTTAACATCCCTTTTAGAATAAGACACCCACCGATCATGGATGACATAAGGATGATTTGCTTTATATTTTTTAAGCAGAGTTCAGAAAAAGAAGTCAGCACATCACAATAAGCGTGAGCGGGAGTCGCTAGGACTAACGTATCCCAGGAAGAGGGAAGGGGAGATAAGTCTGTATAAAGCTCATCAAATTTAATAAGACCAACTAGTGGTGCTAATTGTGGATTACTTACTTCACAGTTAGCAACGTTTTCGTGTTGTCGCATTAGTCTTTTTCTATTCATCCCATTGATGAGAACTTTTGCTTATGAGAGCTATTTTTTTGCTTAAAAGAGCAAGAATCTGACTGATTTGAATGTCGGCGGGTCTTGCGCCTACAACTAATGTATTGCCTAGAATCATAATAAAATCGCTATCTCTATTTTACCAGAAAGGTATCTTTATTTTCTTTATCAATACCATGATTATTTATAGTAAAAACTATAGATAATATATCTTTTATTAGTCTCCTAAAAGGTTAAAACCACCGACTTTAGTCGGTCAGCTTTAGCTATGATACTTTACAACTCTGTACATAGGTGGAGTTGGTCATGGACTATCGTTACGGAAGCCATACGGTT
>NZ_JACJFF010000085.1:0-21126 GCF_014164465.1 Vibrio sp. SG41-7
TTTTTAGCTTGGGCTTTTAAGCTCGAACTTTTAACCTCGAGGGAGGTTATACGTTTAGCTCTTTAGGGATCTTAGCCAATGCTGTCTGCATCACTTCGATACCTGCACCTTTCTTATGTGCGTTTTCACTGATGTAGCGACGCCATTGTCTTGCGCCCGGCATGCTTTGGAACAAACCAAGCATATGACGAGAGATGTGTCCTAAGCTTGCACCATTTGAAAGCTCACGCTCAATGTACGGGTACATTTCTTCAACCACTTGTGAGCGCTTCTTAATTGGCGTGTCTAAACCAAAGATCTGCTGATCAACTTCAGCCAAGATAAACGGGCTATGGTAAGCCTCACGACCGATCATCACACCATCAAGGTGTTGCAAGTGCTCTTTAGTTTGCTCAAGAGTAGTAACGCCACCATTCACGGCAATCACAAGATCAGAGAAATCTTTCTTGATTTGGTATGCACGATCGTAATCTAGCGGTGGAATCTCTCGGTTCTCTTTCGGGCTAAGACCACTCAACCACGCTTTACGCGCGTGAATAGTAAATTGCTCACAGCCGCCTTTTTCAGAAACCGTCGAAACAAACTTAGTTAAGAACTCATAAGAGTCTTGGTCGTCGATACCAATACGCGTTTTCACGGTAATTGGAATATCAGTGACTTCTTTCATTGCCGACACACAATCTGCCACCAGCTCAGGCTCAGCCATTAGGCAAGCACCAAAGCGACCATTCTGAACTCGGTCGGAAGGGCAACCGACATTAAGGTTGATTTCATCATAACCACGCTCACCAGCAAGCTTGGCACACGCCGCCAGATCAACCGGGTTTGAACCACCGAGTTGAAGTGCAAGAGGATGTTCTTGCTCGTTATATTCTAGAAAGTCGCCCTTACCATGTAAGATCGCACCCGTTGTTATCATTTCTGTGTACAGAAGCGTCTGCTGAGAAAGCAAACGGTGAAAGTAACGACAGTGGCGGTCAGTCCAATCCAACATTGGAGCGACGGATAAGCGGTTAGCCGCGTATTTACTGGTATTGTCAGGTTTCATAAAGCGTTACTCAAAATCTATACACTGCATATATATACAGAAACTCGCTAGTTCTGCCGCAAACTCACCCGTTCCGTACGCATATAGTACGTATTGACGGGGTGGAACGAAGGCATCATTTAGCATTAAAAAAAGAACACTTCAAAGCGGTGAATCACGCTTCACAGTGGACATTGTAGTCAAAAATAATTCGGCGATTATACACAGGGAATCGAAAACATTCAGGAACAAAGACGAACTTATTTTTCCATACAACTCACGAAGCGTTAGCGCAGGTTTGCAGCGAGTAAGAAATGAATTGGGTATTGAGGATTTGAGGTATCACGACCTACGAAGGGAGGGAGCAGTCGGTTGTTTGCAAAGAGCTACTCTATTGAAGAAGTAGCCCAAGTGACAGAGCATCGAAACTTGAACATTTTATGGCAAGTTTATACTCAATTGTTTCTCCAAAACTTACATAAAAAAGAACAAGCTTAAATATATTTGGTGTACTGAAATTAGGCCTTAGTACATATAGAAAGTTTAACGGAGGCTTTTTAGCGGAATCAGGAAGTCTAACTTCAACGTTTTTATTGTAGATCTTTTGGTCTTCTGGTGGGATCTGGAAAGCCAGCTTCAAAACTTATTACCCCAATGTATTTACGTGCAATTTTCTTATATAAACTTCAAAGTCAAAACACTATGATTGACAGTAAAAAAACTAAAAAATTTAGCCACTTAAATGCAATACCAGCTAAAAAACAAGGTTATACATTTCACCCAAAGATCAAGGGATTTTTTTTTAGGGGCGTGCAAAAGTAAAGCATCCTTAAAACACTATTTCCATCCAATCAAGCCGCTTATATCACCGCCAGTAAGTAGTCACTTACAGTTTTTTCACAATCAACCACTTATCCACAGACCACCCCATTTCTTTACCTTGAAAATAGTGGCTTGCAGCTCTATCTTGTAAACCTTGAAAGAAAAAACACAGGATATTGTGTTTTTATTCACCGTTTAGAGAGGAGAGTTGTACAGGTAATCTGATTTATTTTAACCAGAAACGAAGAACCCCACCAAAAGGCAGGGTTCGAATTCGAAGCCAAGTCTAGAGTAACGCCAATTACTCAAAAAGTGACTACTAGATATCTAAGTTTCAATATCTGACAACGAGACTATAGAACGTGGATACAGGCTTGGCAATCAAATTAACACAACCATATAGGTGTGATTATGTTGCCAAAAAGCGTCCAAGCTTTACTACGTAAGGTCTTCAACACTGGCTTTACTATTTTCAAATTAAGACCTGATTTTTTTGTCAAAGGTCTAATTTACTGTGTCAATACAGTCGCAGACTTGATTAAAGAATAACTTAAAGAGACAGTCGCAAGGCTGTCTCTTTTACCCGTTACCATTTTCAAGCCGAGTCAAACGCTCATCCATCTTTTCCATCATCAGCCGAAGCCACTTAACATCGGTTTTAAGTGTAATACCTACACCTACCCCGCTAGATAAAGCACTGACCACTGCGATGATTAGTGTTTGATACTCTGCCATTACTTGAACTCATTGTGTAGGGTTTCCCATAGGCCAAATACTATTGGAGCACTTGCGCCAATAATGCCACCGAATTGAACACCATCTGCCGATACGCTTGCGGTGATGTGCTCAGGGTGACCAGCAACCAAAGCCGCTCCCGCGCCCAGTAACGCTAAACCTTTCTTAGTCGATGACAAGCCAATGTCGATTGAGAGCTTTTTATTAAAAGCACCTTATTGCACATTTTTTTATAAACACATTCACCAGATCTCTAATTCAGCCTCATTAATCAGTTATGCCTTGAGTCACACTGTCATTTTGAGTTACCTTGTCTTATTCAAAGTCGTGGGTCACAATACGCTCTGTACCTGACTTTAATAGAAATCATTGGCTCCCAAAACGTAGTAACCTAGAAATAGGGTTTGAATAGGGATGTCCGATTGAATGGTGAAAAATTTGGACCACACATTAATAGAGCAAGTTGAAGGGATATGCGCATCTCGAGGCGTTAGATTAACACCTCAGAGAAAGCGAGTGTTTGAGCTCATTTTCTCTAATAAAAAAGCCTCTAGTGCTTATGAATTGTTAGAGCAATTGAAAGTCAGTGAACCACAAGCCAAGCCTCCGACAGTATATCGCGCTTTGGATTTCTTGTTGGAACAAGGTTTCATTCACCGAGTTGAATCAACCAATAGCTTTATATGCTGCTGTTCTTGCAATGCCAATAAACATTTCTCCCAACTACTGATCTGCGATAAATGTGGCACTGTGGTAGAATTACAAGACGATGCGCTTGTCACTCTACTCGCTAGTAACGCTGAGAAGCATGGCTTTAAATTGACTAATCAAGTCATTGAGTCGCATGGCATTTGCCAAACTTGCTCCTCCGATATGAAAGAATAAGATTATAGAAGAACATTATGCGCGCTGAATTTGTAAACCCGTTTTTAGCTTCTTTGATGAACGTATTAAAAACGATGGCTTCTCTAGAATTAAAGCCACAAAAACCAAGAGTTAAGAAAGATGAGATCGCTCGTGGTGATGTATCCGGCCTAATTGGTATGGTTGGCACACAATCTCGTGGCTCAATGTCGATCACTTTTGATGAAGGTCTTGCCCTAGAAATCATGGAAAACATGTTGGGTGAACGACCAAATGGCTTGAACGAAGAAGTGACCGATATGGTGGGTGAAATCACTAATATGGTGACTGGTGGTGCAAAACGTATTCTTGCAGAAAGCGGCTTTGATTTCGACATGGCAACGCCGATCGTCGTTTCAGGTAAAGGCCACACCATTCGTCATAAGTGTGAAGGTGCTATTATCATCATGCCTTTCACATCTCAGTGGGGTAACGCCTTCATCGAGATCTGTTTCGAATAGAGACAATCGAGTAAATAAAAAACGAAAGGCTGACGTACATACGTCAGCCTTTTTTATTGCCGTAAAATCAACGGACATAAAAAACGCCAACCGAAAGGTTGGCGTTTACAGTTATTACTTGGTGTTACTTAAACAGTCTTAAGCTTTCAGCGCTTTAAATGCGTTGATTAGACCGTTAGTTGAGCTGTCGTGAGATGTTACTTGAGCATCGTCAGCTAGCTCTGGAAGAATTTGGTTTGCTAGTTGCTTACCAAGTTCTACACCCCATTGGTCGAAGCTGAAGATGTTCCAGATAACGCCTTGAACAAAGATCTTGTGCTCGTACATCGCGATTAGGTTACCTAAAGAGCGAGGGTTGATTTGCTTAACAAGAATAGAGTTCGTTGGACGGTTACCTTCAAATACTTTGAAAGGTACAAGCTCAGCCACTTCTTCAGCTGTTTTACCAGCCGCTAGGAATTCAGCTTCCACTGTCTCTTTTGTCTTACCGAATGCTAGTGCTTCAGTTTGAGCAAAGAAGTTAGACATTAGCTTCTGGTGGTGATCAGATGCTGGGTTGTGGCTGATAGCAGGAGCAATAAAGTCTGATGGGATCAGCTTAGTGCCTTGGTGAATCAGTTGGTAGAAAGCGTGTTGGCCGTTAGTACCAGGTTCACCCCAGATGATAGGACCTGTTTGGTATTCTACTGGGTTGCCTTCACGGTCAACAAACTTACCGTTTGATTCCATGTTACCTTGCTGGAAGTAAGCAGCAAAACGGTGCATGTACTGATCGTAAGGTAGAATCGCTTCTGACTCAGCGCCATGGAAGTTGTTGTACCAAACACCAATAAGAGCAAGAATCACTGGAATGTTGCTTTCAAACTCAGTTGAAGCAAAGTGGTTATCCATCTCGTATGCGCCATCTAGTAGCTCAGCGAAGTTATCGAAGCCGATAGAAAGAGAGATAGAAAGGCCGATTGCAGACCATAGTGAGTAACGACCACCAACCCAGTCCCAGAATTCGAACATGTTGTCAGTATCAATACCAAACTCAGCAACTGATGTTGCGTTAGTTGATAGCGCTGCGAAGTGCTTAGCTACGTGTGCGTCATCACCTGCTTCAGCCAGGAACCAATCACGAGCAGAGTGTGCATTCGTCATTGTTTCTTGAGTCGTAAATGTCTTAGATGCTACTAGGAACAACGTTGTCTCTGGGTTAAGAGGCTTAAGTGTCTCAACAATGTGAGTGCCATCTACGTTAGAAACAAAGTGCATGTTCAGGCGAGTTTTGTATGGTGTAAGTGCTTCAGTCACCATGTATGGACCAAGGTCCGAACCGCCGATACCGATGTTAACTACATCAGTGATCTCTTTACCTGTGTAACCTTTCCACTCACCAGAAACGATGCGGTGCGTGAACAGTTCCATTTTTGCTAGTACTGCGTTCACTGCTGGCATTACGTCTTTGCCATCAACCATTACTGGGTTGTCGCTACGGTTACGTAGAGCAGTGTGAAGTACTGAGCGACCTTCAGTCTTGTTGATTGCATCACCGCCGAACATTGCTTCGATTGCAGACTTAACTTCAGTCTCGTTCGCAAGAGCAAATAGGTGCTGCATCGTTTCAGCATCGATAAGGTTCTTAGAGTAATCCACTAAGATGTCAGAACCGAAACGAGTAGAAAAGCTCTCGAAACGCTTTGCATCTTGAGCAAACAGCTCTTTCATATCCATATCTTGAGCAGACTCAAAATGTGCAGTTAGAGCTTTCCACGCTTGTGTTTGCGTTGGGTTGATATTTTTCAACATGGTATCTATCCCGATGTTACTGTAGGTTTTATTCTAAACGTCACCTGGGTGATGAATAGAACCCCCGATTAGGCGAAAGTTTATATTTTTCTGTGATGACCAAACCGCGTCACCACTGAAAGATTCTTTGTAATTTTTTTTCACGACGTATTATGCCGCATATGAAGAGCTGTACCTTGAGATAAATCAGGATTCGATTTCCTGATACAAGAATCGGTACAGACTCTAGCTCTAACATAATTAAATGTGAGCGATACCTGATAAATTCAAGTTCAAAAGATAGCGTTAAACCACTTTTTTTCCAAATACATTATAAAGGATGGCGTATGTGGATTCAGAAGACTATACACCTAAATGCACGAAAGCGTGGATTTCATCTCATTACTGATGAAATTGAACAACAGATACACGATATCAATTCTCTATCTGTTGGTTTATTACATCTTTTTATCCAACATACCTCTGCCAGCCTTACGCTAAACGAGAACGCTGACCCTACCGTCCGTACCGATATGGAATCACACTTTAATAAGTTTGTACCTGAGCGAGCACCCTACTACAGACACACCTATGAAGGCGATGATGACATGCCAGCCCACATTAAAGCATCGACACTTGGCACCAGTGTGACAATACCAATTAGCAATGGTCGTTTAGCTTTAGGAACATGGCAGGGCATTTACTTAGGAGAGCACCGAGATTGTGGTGGAAGCCGTACGGTTATTGCGACCATTCAAGGTGAATAACCTTAAGTAACCAGCTATAAAAAATCATTAAAAACATAATGATAGAAAACAAAAAAGGGTGACACAGTTATGTATCACCCTTTAAAAACATGAGATATTCGAGTTAGTAAAACCAGATTAGAAAGGCTGGTTTATCATGACCCTAAAGGTCCCTTCATCACCACCTCGAGCTAACTCAGCACGAACAACAATACCCTCCACTTGGAACCGAACCGCGCCGCCTAGGCTCCATTTCATATCCGAGTGCAGTGTTTTTATATCGTACTCATCCGCAACGCGCCCGACTTCTGCAAACGCCACCCATTGCCACCAAGGCAAATCGTAATAGTTAATCAGTGGGATATCACCCAAAGGTTGCCAGTCAGGAATCACTCGGTACTCAGCAGAGTAATGAACCGCAGAACGTCCGTGGTAGCGACCTCCGGTATAGCCTCGTAAGCGATATAAACCACCAAGTCGAGCTTGTTCCGTTTCCGGTGGACGAGCACAATCTTGCCCAGAACAGTTATCCCAGGTTGGTGTATCAGCGGTATAGAAATCGAGTGCCACGACTTGTTGGTCGAACAGGTCACCTAAAGGGCCTAATGCGAAGTACTGACTGTTTTGGAACGTCCACTTCAACCATAAATCATCGTTAGACCAGCTTTCTGCGCCGGTCGTGAATTCAAGATTAGTATGAGAGCCCGTGGTTGGGTTACGTGTGCTATCACGGTTATCCCAATCCAATGCCAGACTAAAGCCTGTCGCCTCTTCCGTGTTGTTTAAACCTTCTAGCTCACGTGCCGTATAAAAAGGCGTGAAGATAATCGAGCTGACACCCGACTCGACGGGCGAAGCAAAGCTCACATCTTTGATTGGCTGAAAAGCCCCTAACAAGCCATGTTCTGCAACATTGCCCCAAGGTAGCAAATACTTGAATTCAAACTGATAGTTTTGCTCTAAGCCATCGGCAATGGTTTTATCATCAATAGATGAATCGTTGTCGCCTTGAGAGCCAATGTAATAAGGATTGTCGTTGAAGCGCGCTTGGTACATCTGAGTACTGAATAAAACATTCTCAGACAAAGCGTAGTTAAAGGCCGATAGAAAACCGACATAACTGTCTTTGTCTGAATAGAGTGCCATACCAAACAGAGCGGCTTGAGGTTGCCAAACGCCCTTTGCGACACCCGCAACCCCAAAGGTATTGCCCAAAGTTTCAGTACTAAAATAGAAAGGGACAAAGGCTGAATCTTTTTCTTCGCTCAAGACAGAAGAAGAAAAACTGACACCGAGCAATGCCATAGCTGACGTTAGCCAGTGTCGAGTAGTTCGCTTGAACATCATTTAGTTTACAAGATCCATAGCTACTTCACATACTCCATCGCAACACGCGAAGTCAGCTTAGTGACTAGCTCGTACGCGATAGTGCCGATATGTTCTGCCACTTCTTCTGAAGGTAAATCTTTACCCCATAATGTCGCTTCATCACCGACTTTATCTGCAGCATCAGGGCCAAGGTCAACCGTTAGCATGTCCATTGACACGCGTCCTGCGATCGGTACTTTTCGTCCATTAACGAACACTGGAGTGCCGTTAGGAGCCATGCGTGGATAACCATCACCGTAACCAATCGCGATCACGCCAACCTTAGTATCACGTTCACTGGTCCAGTTAGCGCCATAACCTACGCTTTCACCCGCTTTCACATCACGAACCGCAATCAGATGTGAGGTCAGAGTCATCACAGGCTTAAAGCCAAGTTCTTGTGCCGATTTATCAGCAAAAGGCGAAACACCGTAAGAGATGATTCCCGGACGAACCCAATCAAGGTGGCTGTTAGGCCAAGCCAATAGACCCGCAGAGGCAGCAAGTGAACGCTCACCTTCACAACCATCAGTGAGAGATAAGAAAAGCTCAGTCTGTTCAACGGTGGTCGCTCTATCAAGTTCATCAGCACAACCGAAGTGGCTCATGTAACGTAGAGGTTTGGCAACATTCGCACATTGATGCAAACGCTCAACAAAGTTTTGGTATTGCTCAGGGCGAACACCTAATCGGTGCATGCCACTGTCGACTTTAAGCCATACCACGACAGGTGTTTCCAAATCTGCATTCTCAAGCGCGCTTAATTGCTCTTCACAATGCACCACAGTTTGAATGTTATTGGTCACCAGGATGGGTAAATCACCCGAAGAGTAAAACCCTTCCAGCAACAATATGGGTTTAACAATGCCACCAGCTCGCAGTTGTAAGGCTTCTTCAATACGCGCCACACCAAAAGCATCTGAGTTTTTAGAGTGCTTGGCGATATGCAGTAAGCCGTGCCCGTAGCCATTCGCTTTCACAACCGACATAACTTTACACTGTGGAGCCTTCGACTTTATCTGGTTCAAGTTATGTTCGAGCGCGTTTAAGTCAATGCTTGCCGTCGCTGCTTTCATGTAAGTCATTAGCGATTACTCATCATCAAATGCAGGGCCTGCATAGTTATCAAATCGGGAGTGTTGACCTTGGAATGTCAAACGAACCGAACCGATCGGACCGTTACGTTGCTTACCAAGGATGATCTCTGCGATGCCTTTCAGTGAACTGTCTGGGTTATAAACCTCATCACGATAGATAAACATGATCAAATCGGCATCTTGCTCGATAGAACCTGATTCACGCAAATCCGAGTTTACTGGGCGCTTATCAGCACGTTGCTCTAGGGAACGGTTAAGCTGAGAAAGTGCGACAACCGGAACGTTCAGTTCTTTCGCCAACGCTTTCAATGAGCGAGAAATCTCGGCAATTTCAAGAGTACGGTTATCTGATAATGAAGGAACACGCATTAATTGAAGGTAATCTATCATGATCATTGAGATACCATCGTGTTCACGTGCAATACGTCGAGCACGAGAACGAACTTCGGTTGGCGTTAGACCCGAGCTGTCATCGATATACATATTCTTCTTATCCATCAGAATACCCATACTCGACGAAATACGCGCCCAATCTTCATCGTCTAATTGACCGGTACGAATCTTGGTTTGGTCGACACGAGAAAGTGACGCTAACATACGCATCATCAGCTGTTCAGCTGGCATCTCTAGAGAGAAGATTAACACTGGCTTATCTTGCTTCATCGCTGCGTTTTCACACAAGTTCATCGCAAAGGTGGTTTTACCCATCGATGGACGCGCAGCAACAATGATTAAGTCAGAACCCTGTAGGCCTGCTGTCTTCTTGTTGAGGTCGTTAAAGCCAGTATCGACACCAGTAACACCATCTTGTGGCGATTTATATAAGATTTCGATACGTTCTAGCGTCTTCTCAAGAATGCTATCAACGTTTTGTGGACCTTCGTTTTCACTTGCTCGGCCTTCTGCAATCGCGAAGACTTTACTTTCAGCAAGATCAACCAGCTCTTCCGATGTACGACCTTGAGGGTCATAACCAGAATCCGCGATCTCATTCGCCACACCGATCAAGCTACGAACCAGTGCTCGCTGTGCCACGATATCTGCATACGCATTAATGTTAGCGGCACTGGGTGTGTTTTTGGCTAAGTCAGCAAGGTAAGCAAAGCCACCTACGTCTTCTAGCTGCTCACGAAGCTCTAAATGTTCAGAGAGTGTAATCAGGTCCAGAGGAGAACTTTCTTCAAGGATATCCTTTACCGCTTCAAAGATCAGACGGTGAGGACGGCTATAAAAGTCTTTGGCCACAACCTTTTCAGCAACTGTATCCCAGCGTTCGTTATCCAATAACAAACCGCCAATAACAGATTGCTCAGCTTCTAATGAATGTGGTGGGACTTTGATGGCGTCCACCTGATCGTTGGCTGATTTCTGACTTTTGGTATCCACTATGACTACACTCAATAACTAATAATGATCGTTCATTATACCCAAGAACACTCATTTGTAATCCGTTCCTAAGCGTTTGTTTTATTCTTCAGGAAGAATTTACCTATTGCTGACGGAATTAACCAAGGGTAGCATTACGATCCTGCCATTCACTCACTGTATAACTAGAGGTATGCGTGTCCAAATTATTGGCTCTGAGCACTGGTCTTCTAAGCTCTGGTCTTCTAAGCACCAGCCTTCTGAGCTCTCCGTTGGCCTTAGCTGATGATGATGCTAAAGCCTCTGTCGATGCAATCCTCGACTCTATAGTAGTTTCAGAACCTACTGTTGAGCCGATCGTCGTTGCACCGACACCTGAAAAAGATATGGATATCGCACCAAGTGATACGAGTGACACAGAACTGCCGAACCCACTCAAGACGGAAGTCGAATTTGGGTATCAGTCGCATACTGGTAATTCTGATTCACGATCGCTAAATGCCCGCCTAAACGGTGAGTATACGGCTGGCCGTCATAGAACCAGTGGCGAATGGAAATACTACAACCTCTACAAAGACGGTGAAGAAGATAAAAGGCAATCGACTTACTCGGCTCAGAGTGACTACAAGTTAAGCCCTAAAACCTACCTCTACGGCAGCTTTAAAGGTGTCGATTCACGATACAGTGCTTACTTTAAAGACTACACAATCTCTAGTGGTTTGGGTTATCAGTTCTCGAACACTGAAGAGTTTGTGTTGGAAGTCGAAGTCGGACCGGGTTTTCGTTACCAAGAACCTAATCTCGATGAATTGGACGACGATGACATCATCTTCCCAGAGATTGTTGAAGAGGCGATTTTCCGTGGCAATGTGAATACATCATGGCAGGTGTTGAAGAATTTGCAGCTCAAGGCTGATGTGACGTTAGTATCTGGCCACAGTAACCTGAAATTTGATACTGAATTAGAAGCGATCAACGATATTACTGACAATATCGCACTGAAGATTGCTCACTCTCGTCAATACCACGATAAAGTGCCTCACGGATTAAGCAAAGAAGACTCTGTGCTGTCGATTAACCTGCTCTTTCAGTTCTAATCTCAAGAGTAGTTCTAGTCTCAAGAACTATTCTAATCTCAAGAGCAGTTCTAGTCTCAAGAACTATTCTAATCTCAAGAGCAGTTCTAATCTCAAGAGCAGTTCTAATCTTTAGGCCACTTCTAACCTTGAGAACAGCCTGTTCAGCAATAACAGCTTTTGGATCACTGTAAGCTTTTTACTTACCATAACCCCTTCGCTATGTTTTCCTATATTTCAGACATAAAAAAACACCAGCCGAAGCTGGTGTTTAAAACTTTCAAAAGAAAGAATTCGTCTTGGTACTGAAATTACTCAGCTGCAACGATAGCGATTTTCGCAGTAGCAAAAACTTCAGAGTGAAGTTGGATGCTTACTTCGAATTCGCCGATGTTACGTAGAGCGCCTTCAGGTAGGCGTACTTCGCTCTTAACTACTGCAACACCAGCTGCTGTAATAGCATCTGCGATGTCACGAGTACCGATAGAACCGAATAGTTTGCCTTCGTCACCAGCTTTAGAAGCGATTGTAACGCCTTCTAGAGTGTTAACTGTCTCTGCGCGAGCTTCTGCAGCAGCTAGTTGCTCAGCAACTTTAGCTTCTAGTTCAGCACGGCGAGTTTCGAACATAGCAACGTTGTCTTTAGTTGCCATAACTACTTTACCCTGTGGGATAAGGAAGTTACGAGCGTAACCAGATTTAACGTTTACTTGGTCGCCAAGGCCACCTAGGTTACCGATTTTATCAAGTAGAATAACTTGCATTATCTTAGTCCTCTTAAACTATTGTTAACTATTACCGATTACTGATGCTTGTCAGTGTACGGTAGTAGAGCTAGGTAACGAGAACGCTTGATAGCGCGAGCTAGCTGACGTTGGTATTTAGCACTTGTACCAGTGATACGGCTAGGTACAATTTTACCAGCTTCAGTGATGTAGTTTTTTAGAGTTGCTACGTCTTTGTAGTCAATCTCTTGTACGCCTTCTGCAGTAAAACGGCAGAATTTACGACGACGGAAGAAACGAGCCATGGGCTATCTCCTGATCTAAATTTAATAATGCGGTATTAACACAGGCTTATAAATAAGCGTAAGCAAATGCTTGTAGTGAAAATACCTAAACGAGTTGAATAAAATTTAATGACCTAAAAGGCCAAAAAAGAATTACTCAGCAGCAGCTTCTGGCTTAGCTTCTTCTTCACGACGTGGTGCACGTTCTTCACGGTCATCACGACGAGGAGCACGCTCTGCACGCTCTTCTTTTTGCTTAAGCATGATAGATTGCTCAGTCACAGCGCCTTTAGTGCGCATGATCATGTTACGTAGAACTGCATCGTTAAAACGGAAAGCAGTTTCTAGCTCGTCCATCACTTCTTGGCCAGCTTCAACGTTCATAAGAACGTAGTGAGCTTTGTGAAGTTTGTTGATTGGGTAAGCCATTTGACGGCGGCCCCAGTCTTCTAGACGGTGGATAGTACCGCCAGCTTCAGTGATTGAACCAGTGTAACGCTCGATCATGCCAGCAACTTGCTCGCTTTGATCAGGGTGAACCATGAATACGATTTCATAATGACGCATTTGGTTGCTCCTTACGGATTATTAGCTTCCACGAAAGGCTCGGTCGTCCAAGGGAAGCAAGGAACTAAAGAAAAATGACCGAGTTTTAAGGACGGCAAATATTATAGAAAGAACCCGGTATTGGCAAGCGGTATTTGGCTAATAATGAAACAGTTTTTCTTTCGCCATCTAGCCATCTGATAAACCAAACGATTCCGTCATAACAGCCTAAAAAGAAACGCCCACCAGCAAGTGGTGAGCGCTAATAAATTCATAGACTTAGAGTCGTTTTGCCTTTTGACTCAGCTTAACGCTATTCAGCTAGGCGCTGACGTACCGCTTCGAACAGACAGATGCCTGATGCTACCGAAACGTTTAGGCTCGACACGCTGCCTGACATTGGAATCTTAATCAGGTCATCACAGGTTTCACGCGTTAAACGACGCATGCCGTCACCTTCTGCGCCCATCACAACGGCAAGAGGACCCGTTAGCTTCGCTTGATAGATATCATGCGTTGCTTCACCTGCGGTACCCACGAACCATACACCCTGCTCTTGCAGTGCACGCATTGTACGAGCTAGGTTGGTTACGCGTACTAGAGGAACGGTTTCAGCTGCGCCACAAGCAACCTTGCTTACGGTTGCCGTTAGCGGCGAAGAGCGATCTTTAGGTACGATAACAGCCGCCACACCCGCAGCATCCGCGTTACGTAGACAAGCACCTAGGTTATGAGGGTCTGTTACGCCATCTAGAACCAACAACAGAGGCTGTTCGTGCTGCGCTAGGATATCGTCTAGGTGAGTTTCATTAAGCTGCTTAGCAGGCTTCACCTTAGCAATAAGACCTTGGTGATTTGCACCCTGGGCTTTTTCATCAAGCGGCTTACGGCCCATTTGTTGAATCGACACACCAAATTGCTGCAGTTGATTCAGTAATGGAAGAAGACGATCGTCTTGACGACCTTTAAGCACGTACGCTTCAATAAAGCGCGCTGGATCTTTTTCTAGTACGGCTTTCACCGCGTGAATACCGTAAATAAATTCGTTACTCATTGTCTCTGGTTACTCTTATTGCTCAGAGATGAATGACATCAAACCCGATGCACCCACCCCTGTGTTGTTTATTTCGAGAGTATGCGTCTTGCGCCTGATACTCTCGCATTTAAATTCGTTAGACGTTAAGCCTTGCTGTCATTGTAAAACGATAACTTAAGACTTATCAGCCTTTGGCTTACGGCTTGCGGTACGCTTTTTCTTAGCTCGCGCCTTCGCAGCACCGGTTTTATTCGCTGACTTCTTCTTAGCTGAACTTTCAGAGCTACCGTCTGGTCGCTTAGTCGGTTCAACTAAAGGCGTCGCTGGTACACCCGGCTTATTACTCTTCACCGCTGAACGCTTCTTGCTTTTCGCCTTTTTCATCGCTTCAGCTGCACGCTTCTTGGCCGTTTTACCTTTACCACGAGGCTGACGATCGGTGTCTTCTAAATCAAAGTCGATTTGGCGAGTTTCTAGATTAACCGCAGAAACCTTCACTTTAACCGAATCACCTAAGCGGTAGATGTTACCTGAGCTTTCACCGACTAAACGCTGACCAACAGCATCAAATTGGTAGTAATCATTCGCTAGCGCTGAGATATGTACCAAGCCATCAATGTGCAGTTCAGTGAGACGAACAAAGAAGCCGAAGCCAGTCACGTTAGCAATTACGCCATCCATCACTTCGCCGACATGGTCTTGCATGTACTCACACTTCAGCCAGTCGTTCACTTCACGCGTAGCATCATCAGCACGACGCTCAGTCATTGAACACTGCTCGCCGTAGAAGTCCATATCATCGAAAGTGTAGTGGTAACCACCGGTTGGCGTCCAACGCTCACTCTGACGGCCTTCTTCTTTCGCAATAAGGTACTTAATCGCGCGGTGCAATAGCAAATCTGGGTAACGACGAATTGGCGAGGTAAAGTGAGCATAGCGTTTAAGAGCTAAACCAAAGTGACCTGCGTTGTCCGCGTTGTATACCGCTTGCTTCATCGAGCGCAGTAGCATGGTTTGGATTAACTCACGATCTTCACGCTCATTAATCTGTTGCATCAGTTGTGCATAGTCTACTGGTGATGGCGACAGGCCACCTTCCAGCGTTAAACCTAGCTCACTAAGGAAGCTCTTAAAGCCAGTTAAGCGCTCTTCTCCCGGAGTATCGTGAACACGGTACAGTGCAGGTTCTTTCGCTTTTTCTACGTAAGATGCCGATGCGATGTTCGCAAGAATCATACACTCTTCGATGATCTTGTGTGCATCGTTACGGATGACGGGTTCAATACGGTCAATCTTACGATCCGCATTGAAGATAAACTTAGTTTCTACCGTTTCAAACTCAATCGCACCACGTTCGTCACGCGTTTTCTTAAGTACCTTGTACATCTTATGAAGCTCTTCAAGATGTGGTACTTCAGGCTCGTAACGCTCACGAAGTTCTTCATTACCATCTAAGATAGCGCCAACTTTGTTGTAAGTCAGACGGGCATGAGAGTTCATTACCGCTTCGTAGTGCTTGTAACCCGACAGTTTACCTTTGTCTGAGATAGTCATCTCACACACCATACATAAACGGTCGACTTGAGGGTTCAATGAACATAGGCCATTAGAAAGGACTTCTGGCAGCATTGGCACAACTTGTGACGGGAAGTATACCGAGTTACCACGGTTAATCGCTTCTTTGTCTAGCGCGGTATCTGGGCGAACGTAGTAACTTACGTCAGCAATCGCTACCCACAGGCGCCAGCCTCCGCCTTTCTTCGCTTCACAGTAAACCGCATCATCGAAGTCACGCGCATCTTCACCATCAATGGTAACCAATGGCAGTTTGCGTAGATCAACACGTCCTTCTTTTGCTTCTTCAGGAACATGCTCACCGAGGTTTACGATTTGCTTATCTACCGCTTCAGGCCACTCTTGTGGGATCTGGTGAGTACGGATCGCGATCTGCGTTTCCATACCCGGAGCCATGTTTTCACCAAGAACTTCGGTCACTTTACCCATCATGTTACGAGAACGACCACCACGATCCGTAATTTCAATCACAACCACATTACCCATTCGAGCACCGCCTTTATGCTCAGTAGGGATCTGGATGTCGTGACTAATACGAGAATCATCAGCAACCACGTAAGAATGGCCGTATTCTAGGAAGAAGCGGCCAACAAGTGGCGTTTTGCGCTCTTCAAGAACACGAACCAAACGACCTTCACGACGACCACGTTTACTGTTGTCAGTAGGCTGAGCCAGTACGTAATCACCGTGCATGATGGTTTTCATCTGGTGATGCGGCAACACGATATCATTGTCTTTACCCACACTGCCGTCTGGGCGAACCCAACCATGACCGTCTTTATGACCAATCACATAGCCTTTAATCAATTCCATCTTCTCAGGCAATGCGTAGCACTGACGACGGGTAAAGATAAGCTGTCCATCACGTTCCATTGCACGTAAACGACGACGCAGCCCTTCATATTGTTCCTCTCCAGCCAAACCCAAAGCTTCGAATAGATCGTTACGGTTCATTGGAATATTCGCGTCTGTTAGAAACGAAATAATGAACTCTCGGCTTGGTACTGGGTTTTCGTAATTTTTCGACTCTCGGTCGGCAAAAGGATCAACAGTGGTTGTCGCTGTCGTGTTTTCTGACATTGGTGTGTTTTTTGACATAGGCGGGCCTGCTTAAGCAAGGAATGTATATACCCCTAGTATATCTGATGCTAGGGGTAAGCTACAGATATGCTTTGGAAAAGCCTAAAATAACCTAAGATTGATACATATCTTCACTTTGTGAAACATCGCTTCATAGAGACGGACTATCATCAAAATTTCAAGCAAACGATAAAACAAACGTTTGCGCCATGAATGAAATACACTATTATCCCGACACTTTACCAACTCCTGTTCTGAGTATTGATATGAAACTAAAACGCACCCTATTGGCTTCAGCAATGGCAAGCCTCGCTCTATTTCCATTTGCGAGTTCAGCAATGGAAAAAGCTGACTTGATGATTACCGATGCGATGGTTCTAACCATGAACCAAGACAAAACGGTTTATGAGAGCGGTACTGTTGTCGTAAAAGACAACAAAATCATTGCCGTTGGTGATGCTTCACTAGAGAAGCAGTACCAAGCGAAACAAGTGTTAGACGTGGATGGCGATATCGTGATGCCGGGTCTTATCAATACTCATACTCACGTATCGATGACGGTTTTCCGTTCGTTGGCCGATGATGTGCCTGACCGTCTCCACCGTTATATCTTCCCTCTAGAGAAGAAACTGGTATCGCGAGACATGGTACGCATTGGCGCTAATCTCGGTAACGTTGAAATGGTGAAAGGCGGTGTCACGACTTACGCCGACATGTACTACTTCGAAGATGAAGTTGCGAAAACTGTCGATAAGATCGGTATGCGTGCCATTCTTGGTGAAACCGTGATTAAGTTCCCAGTCGCAGACGCTGCCAACGCGGAAGAAGGCATCCAATACGCGCTGAATTTCATTGAAGAATACAAAGACCACCCGCGTATCACACCTGCATTTGCACCACATGCGCCTTACACCAACACCACAGAGATACTGCAGAAGATCTCTAAGCTCTCTCTAGAGCTCGATGTACCAGTAATGATTCACCTAGCAGAATCACACCGTGAAGAAGAGAAAATCGCCGAGCGTTCAGATGGGCTATCACCAGTTCAATACATGGACAGCATTGGCGCACTCAACAAAAACTTGGTGGGTGCACACATGATCCTCGTTGACGATCATGATATCGAGCTGGTGAAAAAATCGGATATGGGTGTGGCTCACAACATGAGTGCCAACATCAAGTCAGCTAAAGGCGTATCTCCTGCGCTTAAGATGTATGACGAAAACGTTCGTATTGGTTTAGGTACTGATGGCCCAATGTCTGGTAACACACTGAGCACCATTGATGAATTCAACCAAGTCGCTAAAGTTCACAAGCTGGTTAATAAAGATCGTGCCGCAATGCCGCCGATCAAAGTGATCGATATGGCAACAATGGGCGCAGCAAAAGCGCTACACATGGAAGATAAGATCGGTTCTCTTGAAGCCGGTAAACTCGCCGACATCATAGTGATCGATACGAAAGCGCCAAACATGGTTCCAGTCTACAACCCATACTCGGCATTAGTTTACTCAGCTAACTCGGGTAACGTTCGCCACACCATCGTTGACGGTAAGATCATCATGCAAGACCGCGACATGCTAACGGTCGATGAAGATAAGATTCGCCAAGAAGCACTCGATTTCACCAAAGTCGTTCGTAAGACGGTGATTGAATCTGGTGAAGTTGTTCAATAACGCCACCGAGTGAGATAAGCGGTTTACCGTTAAGATCAAAAAAGGCCTCATAGGTATTTACCTACGAGGCCTTTTTAATACGGTATCTTTCTATATCAAGATAGATGGTTAACGAGTGCAGTCGTTCACCATCTAACCTTAATTAATATTCGTAATTACCAGAACACGTCTCGACGTTTTGCTCGAGCGATAATATTGTCCGGCATTCTCTGTTCCAGACCGCTTCGAAGCACGGTGATGCGTTTGTGTTGCCTATCATCCGCAGTCACCGAGTTGTATAACCAGCGGTAAGCATCTTCATAATCTAACGGGCTACCGTAATCACGCAGCAAGAGTTCCGCTAGGTGAATACTCGCACTTAGGTTACCCATAGAGGCCGCTTCACGTAAATACGGAATCGCGCGCTCTTTGTCTTGTTGAACCAAGGTTCCACGAGAATAATAACGACCTAGCTGCTCTAGTGCAGCCGGTAAACCTTGATGCGCCGCGTTTTCCATATAGTAAATGCCAAGCTCGACATCTTGTGGAACACACACGCCCCAAGCCAACATATCACCGTATAAAAACTCATAAGAAGGCAAGCTAATACGCGTTGCACGAGCAACGATATCTTCAACTAACTGGCACTTATCAGCTTTCACTCGCTCTAGGTGTTGATTATTCTCGATTAAATTAATCAGTTCAGCTTCTGTATATATTGGAACGGGCTCTCCCACGTCAGTCAAATTTGCATGACTCAAGGGTGAGCTCAGCGCCATTATCAATGAAGCTGCTACAATTCGTAGCTTCATACCTGCACTCTATTATCTGTCGCTAAAGTTATCTATTGAGGGCCGCAGAGGATTTCTACACGCACAAAACAGGGTGAACTTCACTTTCCATGATATCTGTATCGGCAATAACCCTGACGGCTTTAGACAAAACTTGCCGCTAATGGGCAATATTTTGCCTGATGACGCTTAAAAGATCACCATCAAAGAGTGCGTGGCTAAATTGCAGGTATTAAAAAGCCGACTTAATAAAGTCGGCTTTTAGAAAACTATTTCATTATCAGAGCACTTTAATTACCACAGCACGGTTAGTGCCTGGTAATCACTCAGCGGGCATTATGCGCCGTATGGGTGAACCTTGATGATAGTTTCGTTACGATCTGGGCCAGTTGATACGATATCAATTGGAACGCCAGTTAAGTCTTCGATACGCTTGATGTAATCTAGAGCAGCTTGTGGAAGCGCGTCGATAGATTTAGCACCAAATGTGTTTTCAGACCAACCAGGCATTGTTTCGTAGATTGGCGTCGCTTCTTCGAATGACTCAGCAGCCATTGGAGAAACTTCTAGGATAGAACCATCTTTCATCTTGTAACCAGTACAGATTTTTAGTTCTTCTAGGCCATCTAGAACGTCTAGTTTAGTTAGACAGATACCAGATAGAGAGTTGATTTGGATTGCACGACGCATAGCAACAGCATCGAACCAACCAGTACGGCGTAGACGACCAGTCGTTGCGCCAAACTCGTGACCAACATCGCCTAGGTGCTTACCAACTGGGTCTTGTTTTTCAAGGCCATCGTATAGCTCAGTTGGGAATGGACCTGAACCAACACGAGTACAGTAAGCCTTAGTAATACCAAGGATGTAACCGATGTGACGAGGACCAAAACCAGAACCTGCAGCAACACCACCAGCAGTCGTGTTAGAAGACGTTACGTATGGGTAAGTACCGTGGTCGATATCTAGTAGCGTACCTTGAGCACCTTCGAACATGATCTTGTCGCCGCGCTTACGTGCTGCGTCTAGTTCATCAGTTACGTCGATAACCATCGCAGTTAACATGTCTGCGTAGCTCATCGCTTGCTCAAGAACTTCTTCGTAGCTTACTGTTTCAGCTTTGTAGAAGTGCTCTAGTTGGAAGTTGTGGAATTCCATAACTTCTTTTAGCTTCTCAGCAAATGCTTCTTTATCGAAAAGGTCGCCAACGCGTAGACCGCGACGAGCAACTTTATCTTCGTAAGCAGGACCGATACCACGACCCGTTGTACCGATAGCTTTAGCGCCACGAGCGATTTCACGCGCGTTGTCGATTGCAATGTGGTACGGAAGAATTAGAGGACAAGCTTCAGAGATGAAAAGACGCTCACGTACTGGGATACCGCGATCTTCAAGAGGTTTCATTTCTTTAAGAAGTGCGTCAGGCGATAATACTACACCGTTGCCAATAACACATTTAACGTTATTGCGTAGGATACCTGATGGAATTAAGTGAAGAACGGTTTTTTCACCGTCAATTACAAGTGTGTGACCTGCATTGTGACCGCCTTGGTAGCGAACCACGTATTTTGCATCTTCAGTTAAAAGGTCAACGATTTTACCTTTACCTTCATCACCCCATTGGGTGCCTAGAACGACTACGTTATTTCCCATCTTTCCAATTTCTGTTGCTAATTAAAAATGGATTCTAGCACCGAATCACATTTCTTGCAGTCATTTTTTGTTCATAATTGTTAAAGCTAACGACAAGCAAATTTGCAATGACACCGCGAAGATCCGTAAAGATGCTGATATTATTATCTTTTTACAGGCAAAAGGCAGCAACATGTCTAATTCTATCTGGCTCGCAATCGGGCTTGTTCTTATCGTTGAAGGGCTGGGGCCCTTGATTGCACCCAATGGCTGGAGAAACATGGTTGCTCAATTAAGCCAACAGCCAGACACGCAACTGCGCCGAATTGGCGGTTGCCTTGTAGTTGCCGGCGTCGTTATCGCTTTCATGACCTACCGCTAGGCTTTCTCAAAGCACGGCTCTGTCGCTCGATTTTCCTCGAGGACCCAATG